>DASUWY010000017.1 GCA_036378175.1 Thermoleophilaceae bacterium | reverse complement strand
AAGCTCGGGCTCGACATCCGCGAGATCCCGATCGAGTACCACCCGCGCACCGGCGAGTCGAAGCTCTCGTCGTTCTCGGACGGCTGGCGCCATCTGCGCTTCCTGCTCGTGCACAGCCCCACGTGGCTGTTCCTGGTGCCCGGGCTTGCGATGGTGGCGTTTGGCGCACTGGTGGGCGTGATCTCGCTCTTCAACGTGCCGATCTTCGGCCGCCAGTGGGAGCTCCACACGCTGATCGTCGGCTCGATGCTCGCGATCGTGGGCACGCAGGTGGCGCAGCTCGGCGTGTCCGCGCGGACGTACGCCTTCTACTACCTGGGCGAGCACGATCCGCTGTTCGACAGGATGCGCGCGCGGCTGCGGCTCGAGCATGGGCTGATCGCGGGCGCGCTCGTGTTTCTCGTTGGCTTCGTGATGGCGCTCGTGGTGCTCATCATCTGGATCAACCGCGGCTTCGGCGAGTTGCGCGAGGAGAAGCTCGCCATCGCCGGCCTGGCGCTCGTGGTGATCGGAATCCAGATGATCTTCGGGGCGTTCTTCCTGTCGATTCTCGGCCTTCGCCGCCGTTCGCGCGCGATCGAGGATCCGCAGCCGCCCGTCGCGTCGTAGATGACCACGACGGAGGCGCGGCGGCGGGGGCTTCGCCGCGGCATCCCGCGCGTGCGCGGCACGGCCATCGCGATCGCCCTGCCGGTGATCGCCTTCCTTGTGCTCGCCGGCTACTGGGTGTTCCACACGCGCGCGGACGTGGTGGGGACGAACACGATCGGGCCGCGGTTCGTGCTGCCCGGCTTCGCCCCGAGTCAGCGGCTCTGCGCGCGCGGCGTTGATCTCCCCGGCAATGCCAACACACTCCAGCTGGACATCGGCGCCCCCGCGGGCCGGTCCCCGCGTGCCACGCTGCGGCTGAGCGCCGGCGGGCGCACGCAGGTGGCCCACGGCCTGCTCTTCCCGGGCGTGGTTGGCGCATCCAACTTCCACTTCCAGCCGATCGGGCACGACACGCTCGCGAGCTGGTGCCTGCGGGCTGCCAGCCCGACCATCGGCGAGGCGGGAACCCTGGCCCCCACGGCCTACACCGGCGCCGCCTTCGTCGACGGCCATGCGATCGGCCAGCTGTCGCAGACCTTCCTCCACGTTCCGGCCCGCCGCCAGATCGCGGCTCTTCCTGCCGGGGCGCGGCACGCGGCCACGCTCCGCGCGGGCTTCGTGGGTGCGTGGACCTACTGGCTGCTCGCGGCGGTGGTGCTCATCGCGTGCGTGGCGGGCCTGCGGCTCGTGCTGCGAGGGATGCGTTGACGGGCCGCCTCCGCCCACCGCGCCTGCGGCCAGTGGTGGTGGTCGGCCTGATCGCGTTCGTGAACTGCGCGGCGTGGGCGCTCATCACTCCCACCTTCCAGGCGCCGGACGAGCCATCGCATGCCGCCTACGCGGTTCAGCTTGCCGAGACGGGCCGGCCCCCGAGCAACAGCAACGCCGCGCCGTTCGCCTCCGACGAGCTGGGCGCCTACGCGGACGCGCTCGGCACCTTCCACATGAACCAGATCGCAAGCCTCACGCGGCCGCCGTGGTCGCAGCGGCGCCAGGCGATGTACGAACGCCTGGTGGCAACGGGCCGGCTCAAGCGCAAGGACGGCGGCGGTCCGAGTACGGCGGCGGTGCACGGCCCGGTGTACTACGCGTTCCCGGCGCTCGCCTACCGCATCTTCTACAACGCCTCGTTCGCCAGCCGCATGCTCGCGATGCGGCTCGCATCGGCGCTGCTGGCCGCCCTCACCGTGGCGTTCGTCTACGGCACCGTGCGCGAGCTCGCTCCCGGCCGCCCGTGGGCGGCGGCAGCCGCGGCGCTGCTGGCGGCGTTCCAGCCGATCTTCGGCTTCATCGAGGGCAGCATCAACGCCGACGTTGGGGTGAACCTCGCGGGCGCCGCGCTCGTCTACCTGCTCGTGAGGGCGATGCGAAGAGGCCTCAGCGTGCCACTCGCCATTGGCATTGCGGCGGCGTTCGTGCTCGGCGTGCTCGCGAAGGCGACGATGCTCGCGTTCGTGCCCGTCCTGCTGTTCGCGCTGGCGGTGCTCCTGTGGCGCCGGGCGGGCGGCATCCGTGCATGGCTCGCGATGGCTGCCACCGGCATCGCGCTTGCGGCCATCTGGGCGGCGGTGGCGCCGGGCTGGAAACACACCTTCATCCCCACGCCCGGCGGCGGCGGGGGCGTGGCGGGCGCGGCGCCGGGCATCGGGTCGAAGCTCTCCTACATCTGGCAGATCTTCCTGCCGCCGCTGCCCTTCATGCACCACGACTTCGCCCCCGGCGTGCACCCGATCTGGGACATCTACGTGGTGCGTGCATGGGGCGCGTTCGGCTGGCTCGACGTGAACTTCCCGCACGTGATGTTCGTGGTGATTGCCGTGGCGATGTGCGTGATCGTGGCCTTCGCCCTGCGCGGCCTCTGGCTCGAGCGGGCGTTCGTCCGCACGCGGATTCCGGAGGCGATCGTTCTGTTCGGGTCGATCGTGTGCGTGCTCGGGTTCACGCACGCCGCGTTCGTGAAGTTCAACCCGGCGGCCGCGATCCAGGAGCAGGGGCGCTACGCGTTCCCGGCCATCACCGCTTTCGCGCTCACGGGAATCGTCGCGTGCTTCGGGCTCGGCCGCAGGCGGGCGCCCGTCGCGGCCGTGGGGCTGGTGGCGACGATGATGCTGCTGAGCGTGTTCGCGCAGCTCTACGTGTTCAGCGCGTACTTCACCTGAGCGCCTCCACCCAGTCGAGCCTGCGGCCGCAGAGCGAGCGCCACCGCCCGCTCGGCAGCACGCGCACCACCCGCGCGTCCGTGGCGGGATCGAGCACCACCGGGCCGAGCAGCCGGTTGCGACCGCCGTTGCCGGGATAGAGGCTGCCGCCCGGGCGCACGAGGCGAATCGTGTGACGTCCCGCGGAGAGGCCCGCGGCGCCCGGGCTCGCGAACTGGCCCCGCGGGTTCAGCTCGCGCCTCACCCGGCCCACGAGCTCGTTGTCCACGTAGACCGTGTAGCCGCGGCCGAACGAGCCCTGCACCCACACCTGGTAGCGCGCCGGCTGCTTCACCGTAACCGCGCCCGTGAGCGTGCCGGGGCCGTAGGGGCGGAGATTCGTCGGGTCGGCGCCGTCCGGCAGCCAGGCCGCGGGGTGCCTCGCCTGCGCGACCATCAGGATCGGGAGCGCCGGCCGCTCCACGTACGCGAGCCGGCTCCCGGCCCGCGACAGCGACCGCACGGCCGAGCAGCGGGGCACGCTTCCCGGCTGGAGCGAATTGCCGAGGGCGAGACGCTGCACCGGCCCGGGCCCCGAGCGCCGCCACACCTCGTAGAAGCGCCCGCTGTAGACGAGCTGGTAGTTCGACGGCGGCCGACTGGCCGAGCCCGACCGCCGCAGCACGAGCAGGCGGAATCGCTGGACGTACGCGTTCGACAGCTCGTCGATGTCGCTCGAGAATCCGAAGCGCGTGCCCGCGCCGTCCACGAGCGTGGCCCGCGGCTCGTCCTGCCACGACTCGTTCGAGCCGCTCGGATCCGCCTGGCGCAGGAAGTGCTTGCCGAACTCCTCGAACTCGGTGTACAGGGCCGGGCCCTGACCGGCGAACCTCTGGCCGATGCTCGCCAGCTCGTCGAAGCGGCCGCGGGGCGCAAGGTCCACTCCGTGGTAGGCGAGCGCGTTCGTCCAGAGCACACCGAAGGCAATCGCCGCGGCCAGTAGCAACCCTTCTATCCGGCGCTCGGACCGCCACAGTGACGCCGGCCCGAGGATCGCGACCGCCAGCAGCGCGGGGGAGAGGATCATCAGCGCCTTGGCGTCACCCCACGCGTTGGTTCGAGCGGTCACGTACGCCCACCCCACGAGTGACGCGCCGAGGAACACGAGCGGCCAGCCGGTTCCCCACCGCAATGCCCACAGCACGCCGAGCACGATGGCCCCGATCTCCAGACCGATGAGCGCGTAGGTGGCGGCCACGTGCGAGCTGAGCCCGAGCCGGAAGTCGCCCGTGGGCCAGATCCCGAAGCCGTGCCACTTGCTGAGCGGGGCGAGCAGGTTGCCCAGGTTGCTGCCGCTCGTGAGGCTGAAGGTGACCGTGGTCTGGTGGATGAAGGTGCCCTCCATGGCGAGTGCCTGGTAGGAGAGCAGCGCGCCGAGCCCGGCGAACACGGCGATCTCGAGTGCGATCGAGCGCCAGCTCCGCGTGCCTCGGAGGGCCAGCGTGGCCACCAGCACGGCGAGCAGCACCGGACCGAACCACGGCAGCACGGACGCGTTGAGCACGCCCATCCCGGCCGCGGCCACCAGGGCGAGCGGGATCACCGCGCGCACGCCGCCGCGGCGGCTCACGTACTCGGCGCCCACCGCCACCAGCGTGGCGATCAATGCCACGGTGGCGAGCTCCTTGATGCTGCCCTCGAGCGCGTACGCGTACATGAGCCCGCTCTGCGCGGCGAGGAACGCCCCGAGGGCCACGAGCCAGCGCGGCGCGAACGTCCGGGCCAGGAGCGCGTAGATCGACAGCGCGCTGAACGCGGCGAGCAGCGCCAGGTAGGGCTGGAACACCCAGGCCACGTCCTGCCCCACGAGCGGCCGCACCGCGCCCAGTGCGGTATGCGCTCCGAGGGGATACGCCGTGGTGTAGTAGCCGCTCACGACTGAGTGGTAGGACGAGGGGGCCAGGCCCGCCGCCGAGTGCCCGTGGCTCATCACGCGGTCGATCAGGACGAAGTGGATCGAGGTGTCGCCGAGCAGGGTGTAGCCGAGGAAGGTGGCTTGGCCTGACAGCACCACCGGCGCCGCGTAGACCGCGAAGGTGGCGAGTGCTGCCAGGCCAGGCCATAGGTCATAGGCCATAGGCCATAGGCCGTTGCTCCAGCGGTCGCCGTTCGCCGTGCGCCTTCCCGCTACTGCGAGCGCGTAGCCGGCTACGGCGAGCGCTATTACCAAGGGCGTGGCTAGAAATGTGGTGGCCTGGAAGTAGGTTGTGCACTGCGAGGCCACGACGATCGTCGCGTAGCCCACCGGCAGGAGCAGGACGCCGGACATGCGGAACCCCGACGCCCGCTGGACGAGCAGGCCGCAACCCACCGAAAGCAGGCAGTACAGCAAGGGAAACAGGACCCAGCAGATGAAGATGCTCACCTACGAACCTCTGATCCTCTCGCGCTGATTACGCATGCGTATCTGTGTGATCTACGACTGCCTCTATCCCCACACCGTCGGAGGGGCGGAACGGTGGTACCGGAATCTCGCCGAGCGCCTTGCGGCTGACGGGCACGACGTCACCTACCTGACGCGACGGCAGTGGCCCCGCGGCGCTGATCATGGCGTAACGGGGGTCAAGGTTATTGCTGTGGCTCCGGGGCTGCCCCTCTACGTGAGGAGCGGCAGGCGCAGCGTCACCGAGCCGCTCGTGTTCGGCGCGGGCGTGTTCCTGCATCTGCTCAGGCACGGCCGTGCCTATGACGTTGTGCACACGGCATCGTTTCCCTACTTCCACCTCCTGATGGCCGCTTTGTTGCGGCCTCGTCACCGCTATCGCCTGGTGGTGGACTGGCACGAGGTGTGGACGCTCGCCTACTGGCGGGAGTACCTCGGCCGCGCCGGAGGCGCGATTGGCCACGCCGTCCAGCGGCTCTGCCTGCGAGTGCCGCAGTCCGCCTTCTGCTTCTCTCGGCTGCACGCCGCCCGCCTGCGTGAGCTCGGCCTGCGGGGCGAGCCCACCGTGCTCGAGGGCGAGTACGCGGGCCCGCTCGACCCGCACCGTCCTCAGGAGGCTCTTCCGGTGGTGGTGTTCGCCGGACGCCACATCCCGGAGAAGCGCGCGCCCGCGCTCGTCAGCGCATTCGCCCGCGCCCGCGAGCGCATGCCAGAGCTCCGCCTCAAGCTGTTCGGCGACGGCCCCGAGCGCCCCGAGGTGCTTCGCCGGGTGCGGGAGCTGGACGCCAACGGCGCGGTGGAGGTTCCGGGGTTCGTGTCCGCGGAGCGGGTGGAGGACGCCCTCCGCAGCGCCCTCTGCATGGTGCTGCCCTCGCGGCGGGAGGGCTACGGCCTGATCGTGGTGGAGGCGTCTGCCAAGGGCACGCCGAGCGTGGTGGTGCGCGATCCGGACAACGCGGCCACGGAGCTCGTGCAGGAGGGCGTGAACGGGTTCATCGCCGAGTCCGCCTCGGCCGACGATCTCGCCGACGCGATCCTGCGCGTGCACGAGGCGGGGCAGGGTCTGCGCGAGTCCACCGCCGACTGGTTCGCCGAGAATGCGGAGCGCCTCTCGCTCGCGCACTCGATAGACGTCGTGGCGGAGGCCTACCGGGCGAGTGCGCGCTCGTAGCTCTCGGCGGTGAGCCTCGCTGTGGTCTCCCAGCTGAACTCGGCGGCTCGCGCGCGTCCGGCCTCTCGCAGCCGGTCCGCCTCGGCCGGGTCGTGGAGCAGCTTGTGAATCGCCCCCGCGATCTCATCGGGGCGCTCCGGATCGAACATCAGCGCCGCCCCGCCGGCCACTTCGGGGAGCGAGGTGCGATCCGAGCAGGCCACCGGCACGCCGCGCTGCATCGCCTCGAGCACCGGTAGGCCGAAGCCCTCGTACAGCGAGGGGAACACGAAGCAGCCGGCCGCCGCGTAGAGCGCCTCGATCTCGGCCTCTTCCACCCAGCCGAGCAGCCGCACGTCGTCCTCGATTCCGAGCCTGCGCGCGTGCTCCTCCAGCTCCCGCTCGTGCCACGTGATGTAGCCGGGGATCACCAGCACCGGACGGCGCTCGCTCGGGATGCTCGCGAGCGCGTCGAGCAGCCGGATCAGGTTCTTGTGCGGGCGCTTGGCGGAGAGGGAGAGGGCCACGGGGCGGTCGCCGAGCCGCAGCTTGTCGCGCAGCTCCGCCTCAGGCAGCGCGCGCTCCGGATGCGCCTCGCCGAGGCCGAGCGGCACCACGTCGATCTTCTCCTCGCGTTCGTGGAGGAGCTTCACGAGGTCGTCACGGGTGGCGCGCGAGTCGGCGATCAGGCGGTGCGAGCGCCGGATGCCGAGCGGCATGATCACGCCGAGCACCTTCGCCCGCACTCCGGCGTGGGCCTCGGGGAAGGTGCGGTGGATCAGGTCGTGCACCGTGAGGATCCGGGTGAAGCCGCCCCACGCCGGCGCGAGGTTGGCCGGGCTGTGCAGCAGGTCGATCCGCGCGCGCCTCGCCTTCGGCGGCAGCAGCAGCTGCTCCCCGACCACCCACTGCACGCGGCTGCGCGAATCCACCGGCACGGTCACGCACTCGATCTCCCTCCACGGCCCGGGCGCGCCCGCCGCGTTGCGGTTCACGAACGCGGTGAGCCGCAGGTCGGGCCGCACACGCCCGAGCGACTCGATCAGGTTGCGCGCGTACACCTCCATGCCGCCGGTCTCCCCGGGCACGAGGAACACGAGGTTGAGGCCGATGTGGGGCACGGAACCAGATTTCCGCGCGCATCAACGTCTCGTGTCGCGACGGAAGAGCGGCGAGATTAGCATCGGCGCGGACGCAGGCTCACCGCTGCGCGACGGACTCGCGCGGGTTCGCCAGGTACTCCCGCAGCGCGCTCTCCACCTGATCGCCCGCGCGGTCCCACGTGCGTTCCTCCACGAACGCTCGCGCACGGCGCGCCATCGCAGCCGCCGCCTCGCGGTCGTCCAGCACGCGCTCGAGGGCGTCGGCGATCGAGTCCGGCGTGTGCTCGGCGAGCATCACGTGCTCGCCCGACTCGCCGAGAGCCGACGCCACGTTGTCGCCCTCGAGCTCCACCACCGGCAGGCCGCTGGCCATCATCTCCTGAGCCACGAGCGAGTGCGTGGTGAGTGAGAACACCACGCCCGCGCTCGCGCGGCGGTAGAGCGCCGCCAGCTCGCGCGGCGACACCACCCCGAGGTCCTGGCAGGGGACGGGCGCGCTGCCCCTGATGTTCGACCCGAACAGCGTCACGCGCATGCCCGGCCGCCGCTCGAAGAGGTTCGCGATGCCGGCGAGGGCGAGCTCGACGGCGCGGCGCGGGGTCTCGCGCCGGCCGTACACCGCCACATGTCCCGGCTCGCGCCCCTCCTCGCCGGCGAAGGTGTAGGTGCCGAGGTCCGTCCCGCACTCGAACCAGCGCGCCTCCAGGCCGTAATCGCGCTCGAGGATCTCCGCCATCCAGGGCGTGTAGGCGATGCAGCGGTAGCCCATCCGGTATGTCTCCTCCGCCCAGATGGACTCGGACGAGGTGGCGAAGAAGCGCGGCTCGTCGTCCTGCACGAGGTAGACCTTCTCGCGGCAGCGCGGCAGGTCGCGCACCGGGAAGGCGGTGGACCATTCGGTGGCGATGGCCACGTCCGCGGAGTCGAAGTCGTCGAGCCCCTTGAACACGGGGGCGTCGATCGGGATGAAGTGCTCGCGGATCTGGTCGCGCAGCTGGCTGCCCGACTCGTTGAGCTGACCCTTGTGGTCGAACACGAAGATCGCGCAGCGGTGCCCGCGCAGCTCCATCTGGCGAACGAGGCGGAAGATCGTGGTGTGGCCGCCGGAGCCGATCTTCCAGGCGGGTACCACCCAGGCGATGGTCCAGGGTCCCTCGCCCCGCGGCACGCCGTCGGAGTCGATCCGCAAGGGCTTGCGCGGATACGCATGGCGCACGAAGTCGAACCACCAATTGGTGGTGAACTTCGTGCGCTCGGGCCGTCTGCGCAGCCAGCTCCCGGTGGTCTGCTCGAGCAGCGGGCTGGCGGGCACGTCATACGGAGTGAACGTCGAGCGTCCTTCCAAGGAGAGCTTCCCTCGCACTGGTGCCGGGAGTTTGTCGGCTCGCGAGCCCACAATCGCTCCCGTCATGCGGATCGTGTGGTGGAGGACCGAGCGCGACAGCGGCTTCACCAGGTCCTTGCCGTGCACGCCGCGCGCCCGCAGCCAGCGCTTGTCCGCCCCCGATAGGCCGCGCACTGCCCACGGAGTTCGCTTGATGCCCCACGGCTCCCGGTGCCCGAGCACCTCGCGCATCGCGCGGAACTCGTCGAAGTAGCGACGGAGAAACTGACCGGCCGGGTAGTCGTGCGAATGCAGCACGGCGGCGTCCGCCATGTACACCTTCGAGAAGCCCGCCTCGATCATCTCGCGCCCGAGCAATTGGTCCTCGGCGTATGGCACCTCGCGGTACTGGATCTGCTCCCACGCCCAGCGCGCCACACAGCCGTTCACGTCGCTGAAGAAGCTGATCTTTCCGGGATACGCGCGGTAGTCGAGAAGCCCTTGGGGCGAGCGGTCCAGCCGCTGGACGTCGCCGTCGGGCCAGAGGGCGAAGTGGCGCTCCATCTCGCACTTGATCATGTGGCTCGCGTCCGGGCGCGGGTCGTGCGGGCCGAACACGAGCGCCACGTCGTCAGCCCTGCCGAAGCCCGCGAGCAGGGACGCGAGCCAGCGCTCGTGCGCCGGCGTGGCGTCCTGGGTGATGAACGCCACGTGGTCACCGCGAGCGATCTTCATCGCCAGGTTGCGCGTGCCCCCGTGGGAGAACTCGCTCTTCGCGATCCTGTGGATGCGCACGCCGTGGCGCTCGGCGATCGAGAGGGAGCCGTCTGTGGAGCCCGAGTCGATCACGAGGATCTCGAGCTCGGTGCCCTCGGGCAGCTCCTGCGCCCGCACCGCGGTGAGCACCTCCTCGAGATAGCGAGCCCCGTTGAGCACCGGGATCGCCACGGTCACGACGCCCGCGGCCATGGTCAGTCGGTGGAGGACAGCCGTCGCTTGAGCTTGCGCCACTGCGTCTTCACGTCACGCAGCGGCTTCGTGATCCGCCAGGAGAGCGACGACTCGATGCGCGCGACCTCCGCCCGCAGGAACTCGACCTCGCGCTCGGCCGCCCGCTGCTCATGAAGCTGCTCCCAGAGCCGGGCCCGCTCACGGCGAAGCTGGTCGAGCTCGGTGTCGAGCGACGGCTCGCTCACAGCTCCTCCGCTATGCGCGGCGCCTCGCGGTTGAAGATCCAGAATCCAAGCACCAGGAGCCCGGCGGTGATCCCGAACGGAATGAGTAGCCGGACCGCGCCCCCAATCGCGTCGGCCGCCGACGGCGCGGTGGGGTCGATGAGCGCGTGCCGCGTCTGCTGGATCATCACCGCCAACGGGTTGCACATCATCAGCGTCCGGAGAGGGCCGGCAGAGACCTTCTCAATCGGGTAGAGCACCGGCGCCGCGTAGAACAGCATCTGCAGTACCACGTCCCAGATCGGCCGGACGTCGCGAAAGCGCACGTAGAGGGCGGACAGCATCATCGCGATGCCGCTGACGAAGACTCCTCCGAAGAGGAGGATCAGCGGAAGCTCAAGCCACCGCACACCGATCGATACGCCCGAGGCGAACATGAACACGAGCACGGCGATGAGATTCAGCCCAAGGTTGAGATAGCCGGTTACGACCACCGCGAGGGGGATCGCAAGCCGGGGGAACTGAATCTTCCGGACGATTCCCTCGCGATCGACCACCGACGAGACCGCTCCGGCCGTGCACTCAGCCACGAAGGAGAACATCACGATCCCCGTGAGCAGGACCACCGGGTAGTAGTTCACCCCGCTGCCGAGCTTCACGACGTGGGTGAACACGGTGTAGAGGATCCCGAAAAGAAGTAGCGGCCGCCCGAGCTGCCAGAGATAGCCGAGCACCGACCCGAAGAACTTCAGCCGGAAGTCGGTGATCGCGAGCGTCCAGGTGAGACTGAGCATCCGGCGGCGATCGCCCGCAAGAGCTGAGGGGCCCTTGATCGGCCGGCCGAGGCTCTCCGTGGGAATAGAGGCCATCTCCGCCTGGCTGCTCAAGCGATGGTCTCTTCCGGCGCCGTGGGCTGCTCCACCCGCATCGGCCGCCTGATCTCGAGCTCGTGCGGGAGTGCGACAAAGCCGCCAGGATTTTGAGTGCCCGTGGTAACCATCGTGGCGGCGCGTTCCCGCCGGTCGAGGACGACGGCCCCCGTGCCGCGCTGCGCGATTTGCACCGTTACGAAGTACCGCCCGGGCGTGAGCAGATTCTCGAACGTCACGCCCATGAGCGCACGATCGCCCGCTTGGAACAGTCCCGTGTCCTGCTCGGTCCAGACCGTGGATGTCGCGAACACCTTGTGCTCGTCCTCGTCCTCGATGGACATCGAGAACACGGGGTGGCGCACATCGCGGTGGAAGGCCACGAGCGCGCGGAAGGTGGTCGGACGACCCTGCGGCAGGTACTCCTGGCGGTTCCCATGCTCGTCCTCGAACCAGCCCTCCAGCACCTGCACGTCCTGGTCCTTTGCTTCGCCAACGCCTGACATTGCGGCCGCAAGCGTCTCGTTCGGGAAGTTCAGGCGGATGTAGTCGTCCGTGATCTGGTCGGGCTCGCCGATCCCGACCATCTCGCCCTTCTCGAGCAGCATCGCGCGATCGCAGAAGCGGTTCACCGCCGGCATGTCGTGCGTGACAAAGAGGATCGTCTTGTGCTCGTCGCGCAGGCGGTGGAACTGGTCGTAGCACTTCTGCTGGAACGCGGCGTCGCCGACGGCGAGCACCTCGTCGATGAGCAGAATGTCGGCGTCCACCTGGAGCATCACCGAGAAGGCGAGCCGCACCTGCATGCCGGAGGAGTAGTTCTTGAGCTTCAGGTCGGTGAAGTCCTGGAGCTCCGCGAACTCGACCACTTCGTCCACCCGTTCACGCGCTTCGCGGGGGGACAGCCCGAGCATGATCGCGTTGAGAGTGATGTTGTCGCGCGCGACGAGATCCGGGTTGAAGCCCACACCCAGCTCGATGAACGTTGCGACGCGCCCGTTCACGTAGATCGAGCCGGTGTCCGCGCGGTAGATGCCGGCCAGGCACTTGAGCAGCGTGCTCTTGCCCGAGCCGTTGCGCCCGACGATGCCGAAGAACTCCCCGGGCTCGACCGCGAAGGAAATCTGCTCTAGTGCGTCCAGGTAGTTGAAGCGGCGGCGCCGGAACGGGTGTAGGGCACGCTCCTTGAGTGTGTGCACCCTCTCTTGGGGGATGCGGAAGCGCTTGCTGACCCCGTCGACGACCACCGCGGGCACACGCTGTGCTTCGCTGCTCATCGCGGTCTAAAGCTAGCGGCGGCGGTCACTGTTCGATTCCAGCGCACGAAGGCGCTCGTCCAGCTCAGCCAGCGCGTCGACGAGCGCGCGATCGAGCTGGCGTTCGTGGGTCGTGAACGGCAGCATCAGCCGGAGGACGATCCGGCGGAGCACGGAAGCGAGCCCTCCGCGGCCGGATTCCGCCCCTCGGCGCAGGTCGAAGTCGAGCCGGGCCTGGAGCTCCTGGAACGACGCGCCGAGCTCTCGCTGCGTCACGGCAGGGGCGGAGACCGGACGTTCCACACGTAACCGCTCGAGGCGCGCGCGGGCGATCTCGCCAGATCGTCGCGGGGAAAGCAACTCGGCTATGTCCGCGCGCGCACGCTCGCCGCGGCGGGTGGCTTCCTCGGGATTGTCGAAGACACGCCGCATGAGTGTGGCCGCGTGATCCAGCTCTGGCTCGGCCCATTGGCCGGCGGCCGGGTAGATCTCGTCGCCAGGGCCCACCTCCACGAGCTTCGAGTCGACGAGGAACGAGTTCCCCTCATTCATGAAGTCCAGGTTGCCCGACCACCCGGTTGCGATCACAGGTTTTCCCAAGGCCATCGCCTCCGCGAGCATCAGCCCGAAGCCCTCACTCCGGTGCAGCGACACGTAGGCGCCGCACGCGCTGAGCATCGCTCCCTTCTCCGGGTCGCTCACGTGGAGATCGACGACCCTGATGTCCTCACGCCCGCCGGCCGCGCTCTCGAGCTCGGCCAACGCGTCTGGCCGGAGCTCGCCGTTGACGGTCTTGATCACGAGCGCAGCGCCGTCGCCAGGATCGAAGGCACGCCGATATGCCTCCATCACACCGAGGGGATTCTTGCGACGGATCGTGCTCATCAGGTCGAGCGTGAACAGGAAGCTGAACGCGCCCTCGAGCCCGAGCGGGTCCTCCGCATCCACCGGCGGCGCCGGGACCGGAGGCGGCACGGCCACCACCGGCAGCGGCAAGAGGCGGCCGAGGTTGCCGGCCATGAACCGCGAGTTCACCCAGACCTCGTCGAGCGGCGCCGCGGCCTCCACCCAGCCGCTTGGGAGCACGTCCGTTTCAAACGCCCACACGCCGACGTTGGTGCGTCCGGCGAAGAACCCGTCACCCAGTTCGCGGGCGAAGCGCGGCAGCTGGTCGCCGTTCACGCAGATGAGGTTGAAGTCGGGATCGGCCGTTCCGGGGATGTCCGTGAATCGCTGCCGTCCCGCTCTGGTCACGCCGCTGTCCGGAGGGTCGGGATCCACGCTGATAGTCGACACCGGGAGGCCCGCGGCCTGCAGCGCCATTAGATACAGGCGAGCTGCCTGGCCAACTCCGAGGCTGTCGCTCAGATACCCCATAACGCGCACGCTGGGGGCGGCAGGGTCGAGCTCGAGGGTGCGCTCCGCAGCTGCCCGCCTGCGCACCTCCGCCGTCACCGTCTCCCGGCTTCCAGCGGGCCATGGCTGTGCCGCCGAGCTCGGCTCCGGCGCGGCGCCCACCGCCTCCCGCATCGCGGCCGCGAGCTCCTGATCGTCGCTCACGAGCGTCACGCTACCGCGCGTCCCGGCCTGCTGAGCCAGGTTCCCCACGTCCGTGGAGATCACCGGGGTGCCGTAGAGAGCGGCGCGCTCGAGCACGCCGGATGACCAGATGTGGCGATAGGGGAGCACCACCGCGTCGGCCGCCACCAGCCATTCGTCAAAGGCCTGGTCGCTCACGTAGCCCTCGTGCAGGTAAGCGCCCGGCGTGGACGCGATCTGGGCGGCGAGCCCGTCCCTGTAAGACAGCCACTCCGGCTCGTCCACGCGCACGGAGCCGACCACGTCGAGCCGTGCGCCCTCGCCGGCAAGTCCGTCGAAAGCCCTGACAGCGCGGTCGAACCCCTTGTGCGGCTGGATGAACCCGATCGCGAGCAGCATCCGCTCGTCGGCCGGCAGGCCGAGCGCCTTCCTGGCCTCCGCCTTCGAGGACTTCGTGCGCCGCTCGAAGTCCGCGCCGTGCTCCACCACGGCGATCCGCGCCGGCTCCACGCCGAAGAGCCGCGTGAGATCGTCGCGTTCAGAGGGCGTGTGCACCTCGATCGCGCTTGGTGTCTGCCAAAAAGCTCGCGCAGCGGCTCGCAGCCTCTCGGACTCGGCGTTCGCCTCCGTGTAGTCGAACTCGTGCACGCGCACCTCGGAGCGCGCCGCCGCCCTCAGCGCGGAGGCAAGGGCGTCGTACACCTCGGCGCGGCGTTCGGGCGAGAACCCCGCCGTGCGGAACATCTCCGGCTGGAACTGGAGGATCAGCCGATCACGGTCACGCGCCAGGCTGGCCAGTTCGGCGAGCTTCTCGGGATCTCTCAGGTCCACATGGTGGTGCGCCGCCGAGGGCCAGGGCGACACCACCTCGACGTCATTGCCCTCATCCAGCAATCGCGCGACTGACTGCACCGCATAGTTCGCGATGCCGTCGCGCACGGGCGGATAGGGGCTGACCATCAGGATCCTCACAGCCATTCCTCCACCGCGGTCTCCATGCGATCGAGGACGGCATCCCAGGTGTAGTTCTCCAGCACGTACTCACGCCCGCGGGAGGCCAGCGATGCGGCCACGTCCGGCGCCTCGGCGGCGAAGCTGAGGCACTGTCCGAGCTCGAGCCCGTTTCGGTAGGTCAGGCCCGCGCCGGAGCGTTCGCAGTGCCAGCTCACCACCTCGCTCGCCGCGTTGGCCACCACGAGCGTGCCGGCGAGCCAGGCCTCCATGACTGTCAGCGAAAAGCTCTCGTAGGCGCTCGGCTGTATGTAGACGTCGGCCGCCGCGAATGCATCGTCCCGATCGCGCGCGGGGGCGAATCCGAGATCCACCACACGGTCGGCGATCTCCGCTGGCGGGTGCACCGGCCCGGTGCCCATCGTTACGAACTTGAACGGCAGGTCGTGCACGTGAACCGCGCGAGCGAACGCCTCGAGCAGGAGCTCCCAGCCTTTGCCTCCCTCGCGCCTGCCCGCGTACAGGACGAACGGATCCGTGATGTCGTGACGCTGTCTGAAGCCCTCTGGGTCGTAGCGCGCGGGCACATGCACGCCCGCGCCGGTGATCGCCTGCCGAGCCGGGAGACTGAACAGACGACGCGCCACGGCGGCCTCGGGGTCGGAGAGGAAGAGCATCCCGCGAGGCCCCGAAAACTCCGGCCGGAAGATCTCGAGCCTGGCGTACGGCTCGTCGTGGAGGCACGGCACGAGAACCGTCCGCTCCGGAGCCACCTGCGAGCAGGCGAAGGTCGACCAGAACATATAGGGCGCGAAGAAGAGGCCCCGGAACTCACGCCGGTGCCGGAGCAGGTAATGGAAGAGCTCGGGCGACCGAAAGTCGTCGTTCATCCACTCCTGCTGCTCGGCGAGGCTGAGCTTGTGCCCTGCGTGGATCGCGGACTCGTAGCGGAAGCGCTCCGAGCGGTCGCTCACAACGCCGGGGAAGCGGCGAACCGTCACATCGCCATCACGGCTCGAGCCCGGCTCGTACTCGTCCCGCCACGTGTAGTGGTCGCGCACGCAGCTCGTGAGCACTTCCACCTCGTAACCGCGCGCCGCCAGGCCGTGGGCGGCATCGCGCAGAATCGCCTCTGCGCCACCAACCACCTCACGACCGTAGCGTGGTGGGACGAACCCGAGCTTTCCGCGGTGTGCCACCGGCTTATCCTGTCGAACCCTCATGGACATCGTCGTCTGCGGCGCGCACGTCCCCTACATGCGTGGTGGGGCGGAGCTCCACATGGAGAACCTCGTGAATGCCCTGGAGGTTGCGGGTCACCGCGCCGACCTGGTGCGACTTCCCGTGGTCTGGGACCGCAAGCGGATCCTTGACGCGCCCCTCGCCTGGCGTCTCCTTCCGATCGACGCCGACGTCGTGATCGCGACGAACTTTCCCTCCTACTTCGTCCGGCACCCACGGAAGGTGGTCTGGCTCTTCCACCAGCACCGCTCGGCGTACGACGCGGTGGACTCACCCTGGTCCGACTTCGGCCTGGACCCGGAAGCGCTCGCCACGCAGCGGCTGCTGAGCGAGTGGGACGCCAGGGCGCTCGAGGAGGCGACGCAGATCTACACCACGTCCCGAGTTGTGGCGGACCGGCTTGCGCGATTCAACGGCGTGGAGGGTGCGCCGCTGTATCACCCTCCCCCGCTGCACGATCGGCTGGGGCCGGGCCCGTTCGACGACTACGTCCTGTGTGTGTCGCGGCTTGAGGCGAACAAGCGCCCCGAGCTGCTCGTCGAGGGAGTCGCGTCGTCCAGCGGGGCGGTGCGAGGGGTCCTCGCCGGGAGCGGTTCCATGGAGACGGCCCTGCGCGCCACGGTGAAGCGACTCGGCGCGGCTGACCGCGTGGAGCTGCTCGGCTTCGTACCCGACGACCGGCTGGTCGAGCTGTACAGGTCCTGCCTGGCCGTGGTGTACGCGCCCCACGACGAGGACTACGGCTATGGCACGCTGCAGGCGTTCTGTGCGGGGAAGCCAGTGATCACAGCGAGCGACTCGGGCGGCGTGCTCGAGTGGGTCGAGGATGGGGTGACGGGCATCGTCACGGACGGCGGCGCCGCCGGGGTGGCGAGCGCAATCGATTCGCTCGCCGCGGATCGCGAGCTTGCGCGGCGAATGGGTGAAGCGGGCCGCCAGCGAGTGGAGAACCTGGGTTGGGAGCGGGTGGTCGAACGTCTGCTGGCGCGCTGAGCGAGCTGCCGGTCCTCGGCCTGCTGGTGGACGGGCCGCCGCCGCGCGGCTTCGAGGTCCTGGTGGGCGCTCTCGAGCGCTGGTGCCGCCCCCGGGCGGGCCACGACCAGGATCCGGACGCGTGGCTTGCGTCGAGGACGGGACTCGATCCGCGCGATGGCCGGCCCTGCGCGGTGGCGCCGCCCTGCGGCACGATCGATGCGTCGGCAATGCAATGGACGACGCCGTTCGTGCGATCTCGCTGGCGCACGCTGCTCGGCCTTCCGTCTCTGCTCGTCGTCGGGGAGGACGAGGCCGATGCCCTCGAGGAGAAGCTCGCCTCGGCCGCCGTGACCCGGGGGGAGTCGCTGCTGCGGTTCCTCGCGCTCGGCGTGCCCTGTGTGACCGACTCAGCCGGGGCCGAGATGGTCGGCGCGAAGCACGGTCGGGAGGTGGTGGTGGGAAGGCCGGAGGACTTCGCCCGCTTGGCAAGCGAGCTCGGCGGGGACATGGAGCGGGCCACGCGCATGTCCCGCGCTGGCCGGCTGCTCGTGGAACGAGAGCACGACGCGAGCCGGGTGGCTCGCGGCCTCGCGGTCGAGTTGGGCCTGCTCCGAGCGGGCAATGCCGGCGAGCGGCTTGTGCTGGATCGTCTCCACGAGCTCGGCGCCGATCCAGACGCGCCCATCGTCGACCGCGCGCTGCGCGCCCTGCCCTAGGATCGCCCACTTGCCACGTGAGCTCCGACAACGCCTTCTGCCCGCCCGGCTGCGCGCGACCGCGTCGGCGTGGCTTGGTCGCACCGGTCTCGGGCTCGCGGAGCACTACACGGGCAAGCAGTTCGTCGCTCTCGATTACCGCGGCCAGAACTTCATCCGCATCGACTACCCAACCTCCGCGCTCAACGAGCCGCGCTGGGACCCGCATCCGGAGCTCAACGAGCTGATCGGCAGCCACGCGCGTGCCTATAGGCAATCGCTCGAGACGATCGTCCACTACCGCGATCAGCTCGCCGAGATCGCCCTGCACAGCCACGACCCTGCCGAGCCGTCATGGGTCAACGGCTACCTGCCCGGGCTCGACACCGCTGCCATCTATGCGTTCCTTCGCGCCCGCTCGCCGGCGCTCTACCTCGAGATCGGTTCGGGCAACTCCACCCTGGTCGCTCACAGAGCGCGCCGCGACGGCGAGCTGCGCACCCGCATCGTCTCGATCGATCCGCATCCACGTGCCGAGGTTGACGCGATCTGCGACCGCGTGGTGAGGGCGCCGCTCGAGGCTGCAGATCAGAGCGTGTTCAGCGAGCTGCGGGAGGGCGATGTCCTCTTCTTCGACGGCTCGCACAGGACGTTCATGAACTCGGACGTGACCGTCTTCTTCTGCGAGGTGGTCCCGCGCCTGCCGGCCGGCGTGCTCGTGGGAGTGCACGACATCTACCTCCCGTTCGACTATCCGCAGGAGTTCGCCGACCGCTACTACTCCGAGCAGTACATGCTCGCCGCGCACCTGCTGGCGGGGAACGTGGCCATCGAGCCCGTGCTGGCCGCCTGGTACGTGAGCGTCCGCTCCGAGTTCGGCGACGTGATCGCTCCTCTCTGGAGCCATCCGCGCCTGCGCGAGGCGGAGGGGCATGGCGGGGCGTTCTGGTGGATCAGTCGGGACGCCGCTGCTCCAGCGCCTCCAGCCGCGCCTTGATCACCTCGAGCTCGGCCGCGGCACCACGCACCCGCTCGAGCTCGGCCCGGAGCTGCTCCAGCGAACGCAGCCCGCGCCTCTGACTGGAGCGTTGCTCCTCCGCCCGGCCGCGCGCCTCGAGCAGTGCGCGACGTACCTCTTCGATCGCGTCGAGCAGGTGGCGATCCACCTCGTTCTGGTGAGCGGTGTAGGGGCGCATCAGCCGCAGGATCAGCACCCGCAGCCGCCCGCCCGCCCCACCGAGCCGGCCCGCTGCCGCGGCTGGCCCGCGCTCGATCAGCTCCGCCGCGGTCCGGAGCTCAACCAGAGTGCCGCGCCGCGCGGCGCTTGGGGTGAGCGTGAGCCACCCGCGGCCGCCGGGCGCCGTGCTCGCTGCTTCGATCAGGTCGTCCGCCGCCGGCAGTCTCGGCAGCTCCGGAGCCTCGAGCAGCGCAAGGTCGTAGCCCAGCTCCCGGTAGTAGTCGAGCACCGCGGCCGGGTTGTCGCCGAGCTTCTGTATCCCGCGCGGCCAAAAGGCCACGAGCATCACCGGGCGGCAGCGCGCGATCACGCGCTCCATCCCCTGGATGGCCACGTGCTCCGTGCCGTCGTTGTCGATCCGGGCGATGTCGAGCGTCTGCACGAGGTCATCCACGCGCACGGTCGGAACCAGGGCGCCGCCCGACATGCTCACCTTCGCGGTGCCGGGCTCTCTCCATGCCGCGGCCTGCTCCACCCTCACCGGTGCGCCCTGCCCCGCGGTGTTCTGCTCGATCATCGCCGCGCTGGCCGCGTCCGGCTCGAGGGCCAGGACCGACCCGCTGGCAGTCACGGCTTCCGCGAGCGCACGGGTGAACCGGCCGGCCCCGGCGCCTGCGTCAAGGCCGGCCATTCCCGGCGCCGCAGCGGAGCGCAGGAAGTTGGACACCGGATCGGCGTTCGTGCCGTGCTCGTTCATCCCGCTCCCCTGCGGGGCAGCCGCGACAGGAGCCCGATCAATGCGTACAGGCGCTGGGCGAGCCGCGGCCGCAAGGCCACCGCTCGCAGCGACGCCCGGACCTCGTTCGGCAGCAGCCCACCGTGTCCCACGAGCCTCAGGCCGTCCTCGCCGATGGCTTCGATGAGAGCGTCGTGCTGCGCCTGGAGGGCGTCCAGCTCCCACTTGAAGCGATTGCGCTCCTCACGCAGGCCGATCGCCTCGCGCGCGAACGCTCCAGCTTCACGGCGCGGCGCCACCACGGTCTCGTCGTACAGCGCCTGCACCGCCTCGGCGGCCGCGTCCCACGTGAAGGGCTCGGCCGCCGTTCGCAACTGCTTCACGAGCCGGCGCCTTGGGCGTCCCTCCCGCAGCACGTCCGCGCAGCGGTCGGCGCTCGCGGCCGCGTCCCACGGGACGAGCAGCGCGGTATCGGGCGGCAGCACCTCGGACAGCGCGGCCTGAGGCGCGAACAGGCACGGCACGCCGGCGGCCGCCGCCTCGAACGGGATCAGCCCAAAGCCCTCGTACACGCTCGGGTACACCACGGCGGCGGCATTCGCGTAAAGCCAAGCCTTTTCGGCCTCGCTCACAGCGCCGAGGTCGGTTACATGGTCGAGGAGGTGCGGATGCGCCGCCATGAAGGCGGCCTCCTCGTCGGCGGATGAGCCGTGCTCCATGTGCGGGCCGGCGAGTACCAGACCCCCGCCGAAGCCGTGCCGTGAGCGCAGCTCCGCGAGCAGGGCGAGCGCGAAGGGCCGGTTCTTGTGACGGAAGTTGGTGCCCAGGCAGATGAGAAACCCAGGCTCCGGCGCGGCCGGCGGCCGCACGCCTTCGGGCGGCGTAACGGCCGCATGGTCCACACCGTTCGGGACAACGCGGATCGCGTCGGCATCCACGAGGTCGTCGGCCAGGGCATCGGCTGCCGCGTGCCGCGAGACGAACGCCACTCGGTCCGCGCCGGCGAGAGCTCGCCGCGTGAGCTCGCGGTAGGCGTGCCAGCCCTCATCGGAGCCGGAGTACGCCGGATTCCGGTAGCCGATCAGATCGTGCTGGGTCACCACGAAGCGTTCGCCCGTTAGGTGAGACACGCGCAGATCATCCTCATTCGTCACCTGATAGGGACGGTGAAAGATGTCCGACAGCGGGGTGTCCGGCCCCAGTGCGTCGTAGTCGAGCTCCTCGACGCCGTCAACGGCCGCGAGGATCTCGCGCGCCTCGTCCGAGACCAGTGGCGAGGTGAGCGCCCGGATGCGAAAACGCCCCCGCCTGGCGAGCGCGGCCATCAGCTCGAGGGTGTGCACCTGGATCCCGGTGAGCGTGCCGGTGAGATGCCGGCAGTCGATCGTCACGGACAGTCCGTCGAGCGCGCTGCGCACAGCGGCGAGGGAACGCATCAGGGTTGCCGGTGCGCCTCGCCGCGGGCCGAGAGCGCCGGGCGGGCCGCCGCCCACCAGCACGTCATCCGCAAGTACGTGGCTCAGGCCCGCGGCGGCGCATCGCCGCGAGAAGTCGTCCATACCGCCCTGAGGCGCGCCTGCAAGCTCGATCGCGGTCCGGCGCACGTATACACACGGACCGGTGGCCCCGAGCAGCCGCGGCCGGAGTCTCAGCGAGGCGCCTGCCGCGATTCTCGCTCGCTCGGCCACCGCGGCCTCCGGGCAGTGATCCGCGAGGGCGCTGGCCGTAGCGATGATGGAGTCCGAGTAGGCCGCGTCTCTCAGCAACTCGAACCAGCCCGGGGCGACGGCGCAACCGGCCTCCACGAGCACAACGTCACCCGGCGGCACCTGCGTCAGGTCGAAGACCAGATCCACATCGCGCGGCAGATGCGCCCTCAGGTTGGCGGCCGCCGTTTCGTCATTCCCGCCGCCGACGAGGCACACCACGGTTCGCATGGCGCCGCAGCCTAGAGCGTGAGGACGCTAGCTTTGCTCGCCGGGCATGGCGGAAGCCAGAGCGACATCAGCCGGGGACATCGCCGGTAGGCAGCCTGTTGCGGCGGTGAACCAGCGCCGGCGCAGCTCGTGGCTGGCTGCGCTCGCGCGCCGGGAGGGCTTGGTCGAGTGGGGTCTGGTCAGCCTGCTCTACCTCGCGCTCGCAGTTCTGCTCACATGGCCGATCGCTATCCGGATGGGTAGCTCGATCTACGGCTTCGGCAACGACAACTGGGGTGGCATCTGGGTCTACCACTGGCTGCACGAGGCGTTCTGGGGTCCCGGCAAGGCGAGCTTCAGCCCTGAGCTGCAGGCGCCGTTCGGGCTGGCGGTCGGTCAGAACACGATCCAGCCGATCGACCGCTTCTTCGCGATCGTCTTCGGCGGGCTCAGCGACGGCCTCGTGGCCTACAACCTCCAGATCTTCCTGAGCTTCGTGCTCGCGGGGTTGTCGATGTACGCCTTCGCCCGCTGGCTCACCGGCAGCAGGCTCGGGGCCGCGCTGGCGGGCGTGATCTTCACCGCCTCGCCCTTCCACCTCGCGTACGCGATGCAATATCCGGCGCACGCGACGATCGAGCTGGTCCCGCTGTTCGTCTGGGCGCTCGTGCTCGCGCTGCAGACCAAGCGCGCGAAGCACGCGGCTCTGGCCGGGCTTGCATTCGCGGGGGTCTGGTACTCGTCCTACTACTACGGCTGGATGGGGGTCTGGTTCGCGCTGGCGGTGCTCGTGGCGGCCGGAATACGCGCGCTCTTCAACGGCGCCCGCGCCAGACGGATTGCGAGCACGATGCGAGACGGCGCCGCATTTCTCGTGAAGCGTGGAAGCGTTGCCGCTGTCGCATTCCTCGTTCTCGCCGTGCCTGCGCTGCTCGCGTTGACCGTGCAGGTGTCGTCGAACGGCGGAGCGTTCCAGCGGACCCTCGCGGACCTCTATCAGGGCTCGGTCCGGCCGTGGCAGTTCGTGCTTCCGCCGCATGACAGCCCGGTCTTCGGCGGACTCACGCGCACGTTCATAGAGACACACCTCGGTTCCCTCCCCAACTACGAGCAGGCCGTCTACCTCGGCTTCATTCCGGTGGTGCTCACGATCGTCGCGATCGTGCTCCGGAGGCGCATGCTTGGCTCCGCGCGCTACGCGTGGCCGCTGCTCGTGGTCGGAGGGCTCTTCTGCATCCTCCTCGCGCTCGGTCCGTACATCCCGGTGAACGTCTTCTCGGTGAACGCGTGGGTCAATACCGCGAGCGTCAGCCACATCAACAACTTCCCGTACTACCTCTTCAAGATCAGCGCGAGCTTCCGCTACTACGGCCGCGCATTCGTCTTCACGAGCGTCTGCCTCGCCGCGCTGGCCGCGATCGGATTTGCGGTCCTTGAACCGAGGCTCCGGAGGCTCGGCCGGATAGCTCCTCTCCTCGCTGCGGGGCTGCTCGCCGCGCTCGTGCTCGTCGAATTCGAGAACCGGCCGAGCGCGGACCCCACCTGGCTCGACACAACTCCCAAGCCATGGGTAAAGGCGGTGGCCGCGCTTCCGAAGGGCGCGTCGATCGTCGACTATCCGATACGGGGACTCAACTCTCCGCGCGGCCTCTATTACGAGTTCTGGCAAACCAAGCACCATCACCCCACGCAGAATCCGGTGGTCACGCCGCAGGCGGCAAAGCTCACACTTGCGATCGAGGATCCGAACCAGGTTGGGGCCGGCGCCGCGCTTCACCGGTCGGGCCTCCGGTACGTGGTGATACACACGCAGCTCCCGCCACCGGCGGACCCCGTCTACCAGGGGAATCTGCCGCCCGACTCGTTGAGTGCCGCCACGGCGTCCCAGAATCCGTGGCTGCAACGGGTGAAGGCGGTACCGGACGCGGTGATCTACAAGGTGCTACCGGCCCCCCGGCCGCTGCAGGCCCCGCTCGCCCAGTACGGGATCGGCTTCGGCGGCCCGGAGGTGGAGAACAAGGTCATCTTCCACTGGCTCACCTCTCCGAGCGGCACCTTCACCGTGGTCTCGCCGGACAAGCGGCGAGCCGTGCTCAGCTTCTATGCGACATCCATCGCGGGCCCGCGACGGGTCAGCTTCTATAGCGATGGCCGGCGCTTCGCTGCCCGGACGGTGCAAGGGCAGCCGATCTACCAGACGGTGAAGGTGCCCGTCCGGCTGCACAAGGGCACCAACGTCGTGAAGATCAAGGTCACGCCGGGCCCCGTGGTGGCCGACTCGGTCCTCCACGATGGCGATCCGAGGCCGCTCGCGATCCGCGTCGAAACGCCCCAAATCCTGCCTGGATAGCGCAGCAGCCCGGCTATAGTGGGGGCGCGTCTGAGCAACTTTTGGGCGTCCACGTGGGTTGCACGGCGTAGGGGGGTTAGCCGCGCTTTGGGTAATCCCGCGGCTCTGCGGCAACCCTTCCTGAGGAGCCTTCCTTGCGTTTGCAGGCAATCACTCCGAAAGCGATAGCGCAGCCAGGCGAGGCTGCCTCGGCGCTTACGGCCGGGGCGGTCGACGCCCGCGCGATCCGGCGCGGCGCATCGTTCATGGTGATCCTCACGGGTGTCGCCAGCGCGCTGAACTACGCCTCGAACCTTGCGTTCAGTCGCGTGCTCAGCACCACGGGATACGGCGAGCTCACCGCTCTGCTTGCGTTCTCGGTCGTGCTGGCGGTGCCCACGGGGGCGGCGCAGACCGTGATCGCCGAGCGCGTGGCCGTCCACATGGCCGACGGCCGGATCGATCGCGTCCGCTATCTCGTGAGGCACGCGTTGGCGCACGTTGGGGTCATCGCCCTGCTCGGCGGCGCGATCTACGTCGCGGCCATCCCGCTGGTCGTCAAGGCGTTCTCGCTCGAGCATTGGGGTCCGGCAGCCGCTCTCGCTCCGCTCATCGTGCTCGCCTTCGTCCAACCCGTCGCCCTCGGTGTGCTGCAGGGGCTCGACCGCTTCCGAGCCTTCGGCGTGATGCTCCTGTGCATCGCGGTGGGCCGCATCGCGTTCGGCCTGCCCTGGGCGCTCGCCGGTGGCGGAGCCGGCGGCGCGCTGGCCGGTCAGGCGCTCGGGATGTTCGTGGTGCTGCTCACGGCCGGCTGGCTCATGCGCGACCTTCTGCTTCCCCGGGGCAGCGGAGCTGCCAGATCTGGCTTCAAGAGGAAGCCAGACACGCGCACGGTGTCGGCGAGCGCTGCGTTCGTCTGCTTCGCCGTGATCAGCAACCTGGACATCGTGCTGGCGAAGATCTTCATGAGCGGTCATGACTCGGGCATCTATGCCGCGCTCGCGACCATCGGCAAGGTCGTGCTCTTCCTTCCCGCGGCGGTGGCGGTGGTCATGGTCCCGAACGCGGCCCGCGCTGAGCTGTCGGCCGGCGAGAGCAGCCGCGTGCTGCGTATCGCCGCCATGTTCGTCGGCGGCATCGCCCTTGTGGCCGCCATCCCGGCCGTGGTGGCGCCCCACCTCGTGATCGATCTGATGTTCGGCAGCAAGTACTCCGAGGCGGCCCAGGGCATCCTCCCGATGGTGGTCGCCGGCGGGGCGCTCGCGATGACGAACCTGCTCGTGGTGTATGCCGTTGCGATCAGGGACAAGCGCTGGACGCTCCTGCTCGTGGTCGGCGTGACGCTCCAGGTCGTAGGGATCGGCCTCTTCCACGGATCGCCCACGCAGGTTGCGACGGTGCAGGCCTGCGTTGCCCTCGTCGTGCTCGCGCTGAACGAGCTGTGGTTCCACTCGATCGTCTTTCCCACGAAGGCACCGGCCAGACGCTTCGGTCGCAAGTGAGCGAGATCAGCCCATGCGTCTCCGTGGTCACGCCGGTATACAACGGCGAGCACTTCATCTCTGACAACGTCCGCGCGATCCTCGGCGCGCTCGAGGAGCTTGGGCGCTCGTTTGAGCTGATCGTCGTGTGCGACGGGAGCGTGGACGGGACGGCGGCATGCGCTGAGGCCGTGGGCGATCCGCGCGTGCGCGTCCTGCGCTATCCGGTCAACCAGGGGAAGGGCCATGCCCTGCTGCACGGTTCCGCTGTCGCTCACGGGCGACTCGTGGCATGGCTGGACAGCGATCTCGACATCGATCCCAGGTTCGTGGTCGCAGCCGTCACCGCGTTCGATCACGACCCGGTGGACGCCGTGATCGGCAGCAAGCGTCATCCGGCCAGCCAGGTGGACTACCCGTGGATCAGGCGCTTCTACTCGTGGGGGTTCCAGCTGCTGGTTCGCCTGTTGTTCCGGGTGAAGGCCCGGGACACCCAGGTGGGCGCCAAGGTGTTCAGGCGCGAGTTGATCGAGACCGTGGGTCCGTTGCTCCTCGTCAAGCGCTACGCCTTCGACCTCGAGGTGCTTGCCGTCGCGGCCGAGTTCGGATTCGACCGCGTGCAGGAGGCTCCGATCGCCCTCAGCTACCGCTTCAGCGGCAGCGGCATCAATCGCGACGCGGTCTGGAGGATGTTCGTGGACACCCTCGCGATCGCGTACCGGATCCACATCCGGCATTGGTATGTGCGCCGGTTCGCGTCACTGCAGCGAGACCGGATGGATAGGCGAGCACAGAGCGATGGCGCCCACACGACGGCTGCGGAGGCCGACCACGAGCAGGCGCTGCTGTCCTAGGACGCCGCGCACGGACGTTCGAGCGATTCGCGGAACAGCCGCGTAGCGTTGTCGTACGACATCTCGCGTGCGCGGCTCCAAGCAGCAGCCCTGACTTCTTCCCACAGCGCGGGATCGTGGTGAAGAAGCGCGAGACGCTCGGCGAGGCCGCTCACGTCGCCGATCGGGGCAAGCATCCGAGGGTCCTGCACTGAGTCGCGGACGCCCGGAGCGTCGTATGCCACGGTGGGCGTGCCGACGGCGGCTGCCTCCGAGACGACCAATCCCCACCCCTCCCTGTGCGAGGTGAACAGGTGAACGTGAGCCTGGGCGAGCAGGCGCATCTTGGTGCGATCGTCCACGCGTCCGTGGAAGACCACGTGGCGCATCGCGCGTTTCTCCACGAGGCGCTCCAACCGCGCGCGATAGCTCGGCGCCCCGTCGCCGACGATGTGCAGTCGAGCCTCGGGCGCACGACCCTGGAGAAGGCCGAATGCCTCGATGCCCTCCTCCACGAACTTCGCCGGCATCAGCCGGCTGAGCATGATCACGGTGAACGGGCCACTCCGCGGCCCGATCTCGTCCAGGGGATCGACGTTCAGCGCGGTTGGGATCACGTCCACCTGCGACAGCGGGATCCCGATTTCCTCAAGCTCGCGCCTGGTCGAGTCGGAGATCGTCATGCCGCAGGTGCGCCGGTAGAGCTTGAGATAGTGCGGCTCTGCGAGATAACCGATCGGCGCCATGAGCTTGAAAGGGCCGGGCGCCTGACGCCACCAGTACTCGCGCGCCTGCTGGAAGATGAGGAAGCGCCGGCGCTCCGCCGGCACGTACAGCGGAGTGAAGAACGGGATCGTGTTGATCTGATCGATCACCACGTCGTAGTCGTCAACTCGCCGCCGCAGCCAGCGCCAGGCGTGCACATGCACGGTCCACTGCCGGCCGTTTCGGATCACCTCGACGCCGTCGATGTGCTCGCGCGCCGGTGCCGAGGGATGGGCAGCCGTGAAGCAGGTGGCGCTGTGGCCGGCGGCCACCAGCCGCGCGAGCGTCTCGTGCGTGAGCACCTCGGCGCCTCCCCCGGCCGGGTGCCCGAGGTAGCGCCACGAGAGCATGAGCAGCTTCATCCGGCGGTCGGCGAGGCCGCCGTTGCTATACACCGCGTCGTGTCTGGCCTGGTCAGCGTCATCGTGCCCACCCGCAACTCGGCGGACACTATCGGCCCATGTCTCGAGAGCATCAGGCGCCAGACCCATCCGGAGGTCGAGCTGATCGTCGTGGACAACTCGTCAAGCGACGGCACGAAGCAGATCGCGGCGCGGTTCGCGGACGCGGTGCTCGACAAGGGTCCGGAGCGAAGCGCGCAGCGCAACGCAGGAGCCTCCGTAGCGAGCGGAGCGCATCTGATGTTCATCGACAGCGACATGAACCTGGAGCAGGGGGTGGTGGCCGAATGCGTCGAGCTCGCCGACGAGGGCCATGCCGCTGTGGTGATCCCCGAGACGAGCTTTGGCAGCGGCTACTGGGCGCGCTGCAAGGCCCTCGAACGCAGCTGCTACCTGGGCGACGAGACGATTGAGGCCGCGCGGTTCTTCACGCGCGACACGTTCGAGGCGGTCGGCGGCTATGACGAGTCGATCCCGTACGGGCCGGAGGATTGGGACATCCACGCGCGGGTCCGGGCGAGCGGCGGACGCGTGGGCCGAACCCGCTCGATGATCCATCACGACGAGGGCCGCCTCGGCCTCGGCGAGACCGTGGCCACGAAGTACTACTACGGCAAGGCCACGGAGCAGTACATCCGCAAGCACGGCGCGCTCGCCCGGCAGCAGCTGACGGTGCTGCGCCCGGCCTTCTTCCGGCAGTGGCGACGCCTCGCCAGCGATCCAGTGGCGGCGGCAGGCATGCTCTTCATGAAGGCGTGCGAGCTGGCGGCCGGCGCGGCGGGGCTCATTGCGGCGCGTCTCCGTTCCTCCGGCTAGAGAAGAAGCCGATGCGCTCGAGCGCGGGCGCGAGCAGGTTGGCCCAGTCATACCCGCCTATGTAGTGGAGGGCGGCCGCACGTCGCCGCTGCCATTCGACCTCGTCGGCGAGAAGCCGCTCGATCGAACCTGCCAGCGCCTCCGGGTCCCACCCGAAGATCTCCGCGCCCGCTTTGTCCACCAGCTCTTCGGCGTTTGGCGGTACGTCCGTCGTCAGGATCGGGAGCCCCGCCGCGAGGTACGACTTGAGCTTCGAGGGGTCGGCGTAGCGAGTGAACGTCTGCCCCGTGGGGTCATAGGGAGCCACGGCCACGGTTCCGCCGGCCAGGAACGCCTCGACGTCGCGGTGGTCGTCGAGGAAGCCGACAAAGCGCACCCTCGAATCGAGCCCACGACGCTGCGCATCCGCGCGCAGCTCCTCGGCCAGCGGACCGTGCCCGGCGATCTCGCACTCGAACTCGGCTCCCCGCTCGCCGAGCAGCTGCAGTGCCTCCAGGAGCAGGCCCACTCCCTGACGCTTCACCAGGTGGCCGATGAACACGATCCGCCGCTTGGCGAGCGCGTCCTCGGGTGCGTGAGGCACCCGGTCGAGCCATACGCCGATAGGAACGATCTGAGCGGGCGCGGCGGCCCCGTCGGTCAGGCCGTGCCGCTCATTCCGCCCCGACAGTGCGGGCTGCGAAAGCTCGATGCGACCGTCGACCGTGCGGCAGCAGTATGCATCGAGCGAGTCGTAGAGGCGGGTGAGCGCGCCCGTGCCGAAGCGGTCCGGCACGAAGTCCACGGCCCAGTAGACGACCTTTCCCGCGCGGCCGAGGCGCCGCGCGAGGAGGCCCCGCGCCGCGGCGAGGTTGTTGAACGCGAACCAGCCGTCCACGCGCCCCGGCCACGGCGGGACGAGCGGATCGAGCGCGAACGTGTAGGGGGGCTTGGATGGGAGTGGCACCCGCCGGGTGCGCGTGCGCCTTCCTCGTTCGTAGACCGTGATCTCGTGATACGGCTCGTCTTCCGGCTCGAGCGGGTGGAAGATCGTCGTGACCTTGCGCGCGCCCTCGGCGCGGAGGAACTCGTGCAGGCCCGAGGCGGGTGGCTGGTCGGCCGTCCCATTCGCGACCACCGCGAAGGTGCTGTCCGCGATCTGCCGCAACTCAGCGCCTGACGAGCACGTAGACGACGTCGGGCGAGAGGCTTCTCGACACCCGGCAGATCAGCCGGTCCACGGGGTTCGCCCATACCGGCACCGCACGGGCGCGGACCAGGCGAAGGCCGAGATCCGCGGCGAGGTCGCGCATCGCACGGTAGGTGAAGAGCCGGATGTGGCCCTGCGTTTCGTTGCCCTGGCCGAAGAACGTGAATCGTCGCCCGAGCTTCTTGTGAGCCGAGTTCTCGAGGAAGAACGGCGAGATCCCGACCAGCAGCATCAGTCGGTTCAGCCAGTAGCCGAGGTTTGGAGTGGAGAGCACCAGCACGCCGCCGTCGGCCAGCATGTCCCGCAGGTCGGCGATGAGCGCGTCCGGGTTGAACACGTGCTCCACCACCTCGCCGCAGAAGATCACGTCGAAGCGGCCGTCGAACAGCTCCTTCAGGCTTCGCTCGTTGATGTCCACGCGCCGGTAGTGATCGAGATCGACCTCCTGATCCGGCGCGATGTCGCAGCCCCAGTACTCGTCCACGCCGGCGACCTCCTTCGACAGGAGCGCGCGCCGGCCACAGCCCACGTCCAGCACGCGAAGGGGCCTGCCGGCCGATGACTGCACCCGACGGTACTCGTCGATGAACACCCGCAGCCGCGGGTTCAACTCGAGGTTGGCGGTCTCGACGTGCGAGTAGAACTGCTCTGGCGTACGGGTTTCGGTATTCGGCATGGTCCTTCGGCGCCTCGGGGGCCCCGATGGTAGCCCGCTAGTCTCACCCGCTGCGATGCCGCTCCCCACATGGGCAAAGACGCGGATGGAGGCACTGTTCGAGCAGGTCGACGCCGACTACCACCGCAAGATCCTCGACATCCTGCCGCGGGATCCGCGCTCGAGATTGCTCGACGTCGGCTGCGACGACGGAGCCTGGACCGCTGAGCTGGCGGCGCGCCTCGGCATCCCGCCCAGCCAGGTGGCGGGCATCGAGATCGTCGACGAGCGACGCGAGCAGGCGCAGGCACGCGGCTTCGACGTTCGTGCGGGGGACATCGAGCAGAGCTGGCCGTTCGACCCCGGCAGCTTTGATCTCGTCCACGCCAACCAGGTGATCGAGCACGTGAAGCGCCTCGACCACTTCGTCGACGAATGCAAGCGGGTCCTCCGGCCCGGCGGCCTGGCGCTCATCTGCACGGAGAATCTCGCGAGCTGGCACAACGTCGCCGCCCTCGTGCTCGGCTACCAACCGTTCTCGGTCACGAACATCAGCGGTCGCGGAAATGTCGGCAACCCTCTTGCGCTGCACGAGGAATCGAGCTTCGAGTCGTGGCAGCACATTCACGTGATGTCGCTCGACGCCCTGCGCGATGTCTTCCTCCGCGGCGGCTTCGAGATCGAGGACGTGTTCGCGTCGGGCTACTACCCCGCCTGGGGCGCCGTCGGCTCGAAGCTCGCAGACCGCGACCCGCGCCACGCCCACTTCATCGGGGTTCTCGCAAGGTCGCGGCCGGCCTCCGCGGCCGACGGTCGGGAAGCGTAGGAAGAAATGCCGACGGCCATCATCACGGGATCGGGCGGCCTGATCGGCTCGGAGTCGGCACGGCACTTTGCCGAGCAGGGGTACGACGTGATCGGGCTCGAGAACGACATGCGCGCCCGCTTCTTCGGACCCGAGGCGTCCACCCGGCGTACAAGCGAGCGCTTGGCGGCGGAGCTCGATTCCTTCCGCTGGCTCGACATCGACATCCGCGACCGTGACGTGGTGGAGCGCGTGTTCGCGGAGCATGCGCGCTCGATCGAGCTGGTGATCCACACCGCCGCCCAGCCGTCACACGACTGGGCCGCGAAGGACCCGCACACGGACTTCTCCGTCAACGCGAACGCCACGCTCAACCTCCTCCAGGCGGCGCGCGAGCACTGCCCGGACGCCACCTTCGTGTTCTGCTCGACGAACAAGGTCTACGGGGACACGCCCAACCGGCTGCCGCTCGAGGAACACGAGCAGCGGCTCGAGCTGCCTCGGTCGCACCAGTTCTGGGATGGCATCGACACCACGATGTCCATCGACGCGTCCACCCACTCTCTCTTCGGGGTGTCGAAGGCCGCCGCCGACCTGCTCGTACAGGAGTACGGCCGCTACTTCCACATGCCTACGGTGTGTTTTCGAGGCGGCTGCCTGACGGGCCCAAACCACGCCGGCACTCAGCTACACGGCTTCCTGGCTTACCTGATGCGATGCACCGTCACCGGCGCGCCCTACACGGTCTTCGGCTACGGCGGCAAACAGGTCCGCGACAACATCCACAGCGCCGATCTGGTGCGCGCGTTCGAGGCATTCCACAACGCGCCCCGGCCGGCCGCCGTCTACAACATCGGCGGCGGCAGGGAAAGCAACTGCTCGATGCTGGAGGCGATCGCGTTGTGCGAGCAGATCGCCGGTAGCAAGCTCGACTGGAAGCTCGCGAGCGACAACCGAGTGGGGGATCACAGGTGGTGGATCAGCGACCTGAGTCCGTTCCGGCGGGACTATCCGGAATGGCGTCTCGAGTACGACATCGACGGCATCCTGCGGGAGATCTTCGAACGCAATCGCGACCACTGGCTGGCCACCGCGCGCTGATCGCGCTCAGTACGTGAACGGCAGATCGTCCGCGACGGCCGCGAGCGAGGCAGCGTTCGCGTCGCGATCGGACACGGCGAACTCGATGCCTGATGGCCAGGCGATGCCGACGTCGGGATCGTTCCAGGCGATTTCGGCTTCGATCGACGCGTCGTAGTAGCCGGATGTCTTGTAGATCACGTCCGCGACGTCGCTGAGCACGCAGAAGCCATGCCCGAACCCGATCGGCACGTACAGCTGCCGGTTGTTCTCGTCAGACAGCTCGTGTCCCTCCCACTCGCCGAAGCTGGGTGAGCCGCGCCGGAGATCAACGACCACATCGAAGATCGCTCCGCGCGCACAGCGCACGAGCTTCGCTTGGCCTGGAGGCAGCTGGAAGTGGATCCCCCGCACCACGCCGCGGCTCGAGCGCGAGTGGTTGTCCTGCACGAACTCGTCGTCGATCCCACACTGCGCATACGCGTTCCTGCGGTAGCTCTCGAGGAAGAAGCCGCGGGCATCCCCGTGGACGGTCGGCTGAATGAGGAGGGGGCCCTCAAGCCGGGTTTCGATCACTTTCATCCGCCGCGCGTCACCTTTCGACTGTGATGGTGCGACGGTCGGTTTCGCACCATTGAACGTGCTCGAGCACCAGCCCGACCTCGAGAAGGTATTCGCCGGGAGCATCCGGCGCAGCAAGGGGAACCATGAGGCGCGTAGTGTGGCCCGCGCGCACGGTCTCTGTGAACGTGCCGCGACCCTCCGCTCTCACCTCGTCCGCCGCGGGATCGAAGAAGCGATAGCCGATGCGGATCTCGGGAAGGCCGTCCGCTCGGGGCCACCACTCGCGTCCGCGGTTCTCGACGACCAGCAGATGGTTCGTCTTCGTGCCGGCCTTGAGGGTCGTTGGCGGATTGGCCCAGGCGACTCCGGCGTGCAGGTCCGCCACATCGACCGTCCGGGTCTCGTCAAGGCCACGGAGCGCATCGTCATCGGCGGCTGACACCGAGGGCCGCCTCCAGCGCTGCTTCCTCCAGGTCGCACCGGCGAGCACCCGCTCGATCGACTGGAGCGCGTTCGCCGGTACGGCAGCGGTCTCAGGTTGATGACGCTCAGGCACGTACATCTCGTTCACCGAGAAGCCATCGAAGTTGTGACCTGGCCGGCGCTGCTCGTACTCGGCCGCCTTTGCCTCCCGCTGCTCGCGCGGATTCACCACGAGATCGGCGTGGTACAGCGGCAGATCGGTTAGATGATGGTCACCGGGCAGCTCAACGCTCGAGTGGGCGATCCCCGGCAGGCGCCAGAGCCCGGGGATGTTCCGCACGATCCGGACTTGGTAGTCCGGCTGCCACGGCGCGGCGACGATGTAGGACCTCGCGTCCGGATACAGCCAGCGCCGCGGCACCTGGATGCAAACGGGGAAGCGATCGTTCGCGAACTCCGGCAAAGCGCGGAGCAGTTCGGGACTCGGGATCTCGTCGCCGTCGAGCCGGAAGATCCACGCTCCGCTGCACTGCAGCATCATCCAGCCGAGCACCCGCTCGATCATGTGCGAGCCGACCATCACCGTCCTGTCGGCGATCCCAGCACACGCCTCGACCATCTCCGGGTCCCCGTTCCTGTCGACCGCCAGCACGATCTCGTCCACTGCGGCGCGACACAGTTCGAGCAGCGCCCGCACGCGAGCCGCCGGTCCGCCGGTGTACATGCAGAGCGATACGAGGGGATTTGACCGTCGCCGCACGGGGACCTTTGGCTACGAGCTGGAGCGAGCCTGCAGGTTCGCGAGTGTGCGGCGCGGGTGAGCAAGGCAGGCAGCCAGACGTCGCGGGCGAGCGCGCAACGGTCCGTATCCAGCCCGCTCGCAGAGCTCGCGGTAGATCTCGCGAGTGGCGGCGGGCGGGCGGCCGCGTCGCGCGCTCCGGTTCAGCGAGGGGTCCGCGAATCCTCTGTCCACGCGGGTTTGCAGGAGTTGCTCGAGCGGCCGGATCGCTGACCCGTCGAGGAGCTGCTCGTAGTGAACGAAGAACCATTCTCCCGTGGCCGCCTGTCGCTCGAGCACCCATCGGAACATCGAGTTCCACACCGATAGCGCCCGCTCAACAGTCATTTCGTCCCGCAGCGGAGCGAGGTAGTCCTGCGCCTGTACCTCGGCGACGATGCTGCGCGCGGTGGCGAGCGGCGGGCGGAACACGCACAGGAACACGGCCGCTTCCAGATACGGACGCCAGGTGTCGAGCGTGTAGCAGAAGCGAGGATCCTTGAAGCAGTACGGCGTGCGTGCCAACTGCTCCTTCATGCGCTGCTCGAGAACGGCGTCCGGATGCGGGATCGACGCATCCAGCGGCAACTCGGAGAGCCACTGGCGACCACCGCTCATGTGTGGCATGAGGGGTTCGAGCAGCGCCTCGTTTATCGAGTTGATCTCCACGTCCTCGAAGAACCCTCGCGGGTTGGTGTCGCGCGGCGGGTGGAGCTGGTCGCCGGCGTAATAGCCGGCACGGGCAATCGTGCCCGCGAGCAGGCTCGTGCCGCCTCGTCCGCTCCCCATCACCAGGCAGTTGCGCAAGCGCACAACGTATCGAGAGCCGCGATTCGGCAGACTCGCGCGTCAGGCGGCGGTTCGCTCCAACCGCTCCACAATCTCCCTGGCAATCGCCAGCGACGCCGTGGCCCCGGGCGACGGCGCATTCCGCACGTGCAGCACGCGACCCGTCTGGTCGAACACGAAGTCGTCGATCAAGCGCCCGTCGCGCGCGAGTGCCTGCGCGCGTATGCCCGAGTGGCCGGGCCGGACGTCGTCCGGCTCAATCTCGGGGACGTAGCGCTGCGCCTCGCGGACGAGCGCCCGGGTGCTCACCGCGTGCTTCAGCTCGGTGAGCCCCGTGCGCCACCAGCGGCGCATCATCTTCCAGCTTCCGGGCCAGGACAGAGTGGCCGCAACATCGGCGGCCGAAAGCTTTCGGCGGGGGTCCCGCGTGGCGGCGAGCAGCGCCGTGGGACCCACCGTCACCTCGTCATCCACGTGCCGGCTCAGGTGCACGCCCAGGAAGGGCAGCGTGGGGTCGGGCACGGGGTAGATGAGCGACCTCACGAGGTCCGCGCGCTCAGGCCTGAGGGTGAGGTACGCGCCGCGGAAGGGGACGATGCGAGGGTCATCGCCGGCACCGGCGTCACGTGCCAGCCGGTCCGACCACCCCCCTGCACAAAAAACAGCCGTGTCCGCGGCTACCTCGTCGCCGCCACGCGAACGCAGCCGTACGTCGCCGTTGCTTGCGTCCACGGCACTCACATCGTAACCGAGGCGCAATTCCCCTCCGGCCGCGCGAACGTCGTCGGCCAGCGCCCGTGCCACAGCACGGAAGTCCACCACTCCGGTGGCGGGCGAATGCAGCGCGGCAATGCCGTGCGCGTGCGGCTCGATCTCCTGGATCTCCTCCGCTCCCACCCGCCGGAGACCCGGCACCTGATTCGCCTTGCCGCGCCGCTCGAGCTCGTCCAGCCCGGGCAGCTCCTCCTCGCGCGTCGCGATGATCAGCTTGCCGCAGCGCTTGGCGCCGATCCCGTGCTCTTCGCAGTACTCGTACATCTCGCGCGCGCCCTGCACGCACAGCCGCGCCTTGAGCGACCCGGGCGCGTAGTAGATCCCGCCATGGATCACGCCGCTGTTGTGGCCCGTTTGGTGGAAGCCCACCTCGGGCTCGCGCTCGAGTACCACCACGCGCCTGTCCGGTTGCCGCGCGAGCAGCTCGCGCGCCGTGGCCAGCCCGAGGATGCCTGCGCCGACTACGAGCACGGTGGAGTCCACGGTCCGAAACTTACCGTCAGGTCAGTTCGACGCTGCGAGACCCGCCGCCGCGAGCCCCTGCTCGCGACTGTTGAAGTAGTCGATGCTCACGACCTTGCCATCGCGGAAGCCGTAGACGAGGGCGTCCTGCCGGTCGATCTCGAGACCGCTTCCGCGCCCTCTCGCCTTCATGCGGCAGACGATCACCACCTGATCGCCCGCGTCGAGGTACTCGAGGGGCTCGATTGTCCACTCCTCCCACGCCTCGCCCCAGTCCTGCAGCCATTTGACGAAGCCTCTCCGCCCGCGGTAGTCGCGTGGGTCCGGAATGTCGTGATCGCGGATCACGGCGTGCTCGTCGAGTAGCTCCAGGTCGGGCTCGCCCGTCGCGAGAAACCGCTCGAGTCCGTCGCGCGCGATGTCCACCTTCTGCTGCGACATCCGGGCGCAGTATCTCCGCTCGTCAGGCGTAGTGCACGTCCTCTTCGGCGCCCTCGTCCTCCACCGGCGTCTCGCACGTGGGGCAGTACCAGACGGCCTCGAGCGGCGTGCCGCAGACCGAGTGCCGCGGGGCGTCCACGTCGCCCGTGTGACGCGCGCCCCAGTCGGCCAGCAGCCGCAGCGCACCCGCCAGCTCGCGGCCCGACTCGGCGAGCTCGTAGACGAAGCGGGGGGGCCGCTCGGAGTAACGCTCGGCGCGCACCAGGCCCTGCGACTCCAGGTTGCGCAGCCGCTGGGTGAGCACGTTGGGCGCGATCCCCGGGAGCTCCTTCTCGAGGTCGCCGAAGCGGCGCGGACCGTCGAGAAGCGCGGCCACGATCAGGAGCGTCCAGCGGTCGCCGACGCTGGCGAGCGCCTCGGAGAGCGGCGAAACGGGGCTCTCGGTCGGTTCTGCCACGGACTCGATCCTACTCTCGCCTAGGGTGGTATAACTAGTCACTTGCAATCTGCAAGTTACTCAGAAGGAAGCGAAAATGGCAGTACTTGAAGAGCTTCAGCAGGTGATTTCAGGAGCCGCCCAGCAGCACGGCCATTCGGTGGTCGGCCTCGGACGCGGCTGGGGACTCGGGTCGGGGACGATCATCGGCAAGGACCGCGTGCTCACGAACGCGCACAACCTGCGGCGCGAGGACGTGGCGGTGACCTTCTCCGACGGCACGCGTGAGACCGGCACGGTGGCCGGTGTGGACCCGGATCTCGACCTCGCTGTGATCGACGTGAAGACGAACGGCAGGCCGCCGTTTGAGTGGGGCGAGGCGACCGGCCCGGCGATCGGCGCCGCGGTGGTCGCCCTGGGCAATCCCGGAGGGCGCGGCCTGCGGGTCACGCTCGGCTTCGTCTCCTCCGGCCCGCGCAGCTTCCGCGGCCAGCGCGGGCGCCGGGTCACCGGCGCGATCGAGCACACGGCCGCGCTGCCGCGCGGCTCGTCGGGCGGGCCGCTGCTCGACATCGAGGGCCGCCTCATCGGCATCAACACGATCCGCACCGACGGGAACCTGATCCTGGCGCTCCCGGTGGCCTCGCTGCGCGAGCGCGTGGAGGCACTCGCGCGCGGGGAGACGAAGGACACGCCGCGCCTGGGCGTGGCGGTTGCCCCGCCGCGCGTGGCGCGCCGGATGAGGCGCGCCGTGGGTCTGCCGGAGCGCGACGGGCTGCTCGTCCGCGGCGTGCAGGACGGCAGTCCCGCCGCGGTGGCCGGAATCGAGAGCGGCGACCTGATCGCGGCCGCCGGCGAAAAGCCGCTCGCGAGCGTGGACGCGCTCTACGCGGCGCTCGACTCGCTCCCTGAGGACGGCAGGCTGCCGCTCACGGTGGTGCGCGGCACCGAAGAGCGCGAGCTCGAGGTGGCGTTCCGATGACCGCGCCCACGCACGAGGAGATCGAGGCGCTCGACGCCTATTCGCGCACCGTCGTCGGCGTGGCGGAGCGCGTGGGACCATCGGTGGCGAACCTGCGCGTGACCCGCCGCACGCGCGCGGGCAACGTGCCGGTTGGCGCCGGCTCGGGAGTGGTGCTCACGCCGGACGGCTTCCTGCTCACGTCCGCCCACGTGGTGGCGGGCCGGCAGAGGCGCGGCCGGGCGCAGTTCACGGACGGCCGCGACTTCGGCTTCCAGGTGGTGGGGAGCGACCCGCTGTCGGACCTGGCCGTCCTGCGCGCCGATGCCGCGGATCTCGAGCCCGCCCACCTTGGCGAGGCGGACGACCTTCGCGTGGGGCAGCTCGTGGTGGCGATCGGCAACCCGCACGGCTTCGCTGGCTCGGTGACTGCCGGCGTGGTGTCCGCGCTGGGGCGGTCGCTCCCGGCCCGCTCCGGCCAGGCGGTCCGAGTGATCGACAACCTCATCCAGACGGACGCGTCCCTCAACCCAGGCAACTCCGGCGGCGCACTCGTGGACAGCGTGGGTCGCGTGGTGGGCGTGAACACGGCGGTGGCGGGCGTTGGCCTCGGCCTGGCCGTGCCGATCAACCCGGCCACGCGGAAGATCATCGGCTCGCTGATGAGCGAGGGCCGCGTGCGTCGCGCCTACCTGGGCATCGCCGGCGGCGTGCGGCCGCTGCCGCCGCAGGCGGCCGCGGAGTGGGGCGCCGGCACGTGCGTGGAGGTGGTGGAGGTGGTGGACGTGAGTCCAGCCGCGCACGCCGGGCTGCGACCCGAGGATCTGCTCGTGGAGCTCGACGGACAGCGCATCGGCGACGTCGGCGACCTCCAGCGCATGATGGTCGCGGAGCTGATCGGCGCGCGCGTGGAGGCGAGTGTGATCCGCGCGGGACGGACGCTGCGGCTCGAGATCGTCCCCGTGGAGCTCGTTACGTCGTAGCCTTTGGGTGGTGAGAGCCGGGAGGCTCATGCTTGTCGGGCTGGTGGTCGCTCTGGCGGCCGTGCCGCCGGCGCTCGCCCGGACCCAGAAGCGCCACGTGACGGTGGTGCGCGGCCACGGCTTCAGCCTGAGCGCGTGGGACCGCGGGAAGCGGCTCTGCTTCCGCCTGCGGTCGGGCTCAGCGAACCTGGCGGCGTGCGACGCGCCGGGCAGCCTGGACTTCGTCGCCTTTCAGCACGACGGCGCAACCTTCGTGGGCGGCGTCGTCCGGCGGGACGCGGCGAAGGTGGTGGCCACGTTCACCGACGGCAAGCAACTCACCATGAGGACCAAGCGCGGAAGCCGCTACAGGGGCCGAGCGCACATGCGCTTCTGGGCGGGCCGGCACGCCGGCAGCACGGGGGTCAAGACCCTCGCCGCGAAGTCCTCGAGCGGAGCAACGCTTGAGGTGAAGGACGTCTCCCCGCCAGCGCCACCGCCTCCGAACCCCTGTGGCTGCGGTCCGCCGTTCGTGCGCGTGGTGTGTCCCCTCGCGCCCTGCCCGGAGTGACTGCCGCAACGCGGTGCTCGCCGGTGTTCGTGTCCGGCATCCGAGCGAACGCCGCCCGGGCCGCCAGGCCGCCCGCGATCGCGGCCGCCGCGCCCAGCAGCAGCCCGGCACGAGGGCCCGCCGAGCCGGAGATCCACCCCATCAGCGGGCCGCCGATCGGCGTGCTGCCAAGCAGGACCACCGAGTAGAGCGCCATCACGCGCCCGCGCATGCTCGGCCGGACGCGCAGCTGCAGGCTCGAGTTGACGCTGGACGCGAACGTGACGCTGGCCGCCCCCGTGATCGCGAGCGATACCGCCTCGGTGTCGAGCGAAGGCGCCGCGGCGGCCAGCAGAAGGCCGCCGCCGAATGCGACCGCAGAGGCCACCAGCAGCTTCGGGCCCACCTCGCGACGGGTGCTGGCGGCGAGCGCGCCCACCACCGCGCCTATGCCCATCGACGTGGTGAGAGCCGCATAGGTGCTCGCGCGGCCGTCGAAGGTGAACTTCGCGAGCAGCGGGAGGAGCGTCTGGAAGTTGTAGGAGAAGGTCCCGATCACAGCCATCAGCGCCAGCGGGATCAGGAGGCCGGGCGTGGCCCTCACGTAGCGCAGCGCGGATCCCAGCTGTCCGCTCTTGCGCGGCGCCGGCTCGTCGGTGTGCAGCTGCGCCGGATCCATGCGCCGCAGCGCGACGATCATCGCGGCGAACGACGCCGCGTTGATGAGGAAGCAGGTGGCCACGCCCACGGTGGCGATCGTCAGGCCCGCGAGTGCGGGACCCGCCACGCGAGCCACCTGCACGAGCGCGCTGTTCAGTCCCACGGCGTTCACGAGCCGGGACGAGCTCACGAGCTCCACGAGGAAGGCCTGGCGCGCGGGGTTGTCGATCGCGTTCACAGAGCCTCGGGCGAACACGAGCGCGAAGATCATCCACGGCTGCACCACGCCCCTTGCCGCCAGCAGCCAGAGCGCGAGAGCGGGGAGCGCCATTGCCGCCTGCGTGAACACGAGCAGCCGCCGCTTGTCGAGCCTGTCTGCGATCACGCCGCCCCAGGCCCCGAACAGCAGCATCGGCGTGAACTGAAGCGCCGTGGTCACGCCCACCGCGAGCGGGTTGCTCGTGAGCGAGAGCACGAGCCAGAGCTCGCCAACCGTCTGCATCCAGTTGCCGCTGAGCGAGACCACCTGACCGGCGAAGTAGCGCCGGTAGTTGGGTAGCGCGAGTGAGGCGAACGGTTTCCCGAGCTTGAGCCTCACGGCTCTCACTCGGGTTCCTCCAGGATCCGCTCCAGGATCGTGGTGGCGCGCTCGAGCGTCTCGAGCTCCTCGTCGTCCAGGTTTCGCAGCCGGCGCGAGAGGTACGCGTTCTTGCGCGAGCGAAGCTTCTTAACGAGCGCCCTGCCCTCCTTGGTGATGCGAATGTGCGATACGCGACGGTCGTCGGGGTCCGGCTCGCGCGTGACGAGTCCGTCCTCCTCGAGCGTCGCGACCAGGCGGGTGACCGTGGGGCGCTGAATGCGCTCCACCTCCGCGAGGCGGCTGGGCGTGAGCGGGCCGTGGCGCTCGAGCGTGGCGAGTGCCGCGGTGAGCGACGGCGACAGCCCGGCGTCCGCCTCCTGCCGCAGGCGGCGGGCGGTGCGGGTGATGGCGAGGCGAAGACGGGGGGAAAGATCTGCCAAGTCAACCCGTGTAATCGTTCGCATCGCTAATTAGTTTAGCGAAGAACTACAGGGCATAGGGCATAGGGCATGGGGCATAGGGGCAATAGACCTGCGCCTGCGACCTAGCGGTGCGCTGTGAACTTCACGTGCAGTGTTGTGTGCTTGCCGCGCACGTCGAAGGTGCGCACCGTCATGCGCAGCTTCGCTGTGCGGTGGTGGCGGAGCTTCTTCTTCAGGCCCTTGCTCGCGTGGATCGCGCCGCCGCTCAGCTTGGCCGTCACGCGGCTGGCGCCGCGGGATGGGAGGCGGAGCGTGAGGCGGCCCCTGCGGGTGAGGCTGATCTTCTTCTTCGACAGCTTGAAGCGGGCGCCCACGGCGCTCACGCCGCGGCGCGAGTGGCCGACGACGATGCTCTTCGGCAGCGTGACGGACACGGTGCGCAGCTTCGCGGCGCCCTTGAGCACGGTGATCTGCAGCCGCGCATGGCGGCCGCCGAGCCCGCGGGCCACGATCTTCGCGCGAGGCCTCTTCGCGGCTGCCGGTCCGCAGCCCACGACCGTGACCGGCGCCGTGGCGCTGGAGGTGGCTCCGCTCTGACCGGTGAAGGCGCCGCTCACAGTGGGGGCCGGGCCGGTGCAGAGGTCGCGCGTGGCCACCAGAAGCCCGTGCGCCCCGCCGTCGATGGCGAGCGAGAAGCTCATGAGCGGCACGTCGGGAAGTCCGGTGAACACGTTCTGCAGCCGCCCGCCGGCGAGGCCGGAGTTGCCGCTAAGCACGAACGGCAGCACGCCCCCGAACTCCACGCCCACTCCGGGCAGCTGCCCGGGGCGCAGCACCGCGAACACGGGTCCCTGGATCGCGTCGGGCAGAAGTGGGCTCGAGATCGTGGCGGTACCGAGGCGTGCAGCGTCGGGACATGCGGCCGCCGCGAGCTGATCCGCCGTGCAGAGCGTGGGCACCGCGCTCACGCCTGAGGAGAGCGAGGCCGGCAGCGTGACCGCCGCGCTCAGCTGCGCGCTCTCGCCAGCCGCCTGGGTGATCGTGGCCACGAACGGCACGTGCGAGTTCCTCGCCGTCGCACCCGGCGCGCCCATCGAGGCGGTGAGCTGCGGCGCGAACGGCAGCTTGTCGCAAGCGGTGGGCGTGAACGTGCTCGAGGCCGTGGCCGTCTTGGACGGCGACTCGTACGAGACGGCGTCGAGGTTGGTCGTGGCCGGCTTGCACGACGTGGGGTTGGTCATGAACGGCGCGAGCATCCCCGGACGAGCGCCGTAGAGCGTGAGCGTGGTGGAGGTGATCTGGAGGGGCAGCGACAGCGGGGTGATCGTGTCGGGCTGGTTGTCCACAGGTGACTCGATCCCGAAGTCGCCGGACGTTCGGAGGCTGATCGGTGACTTGAGGAAGATCTTGTTCCCAACAGTCGGCGACACGACGATGCCGAGGACCGCAGGATGGACGCCGTCGGGAACGAGGTTGTAGATCGAACCGGGGGATGGTGGAGCGGGCAAGCCCGAGACATTGGCGCCCACCGTCGTCTCGCCCACCTGCGTGTTGGCCGGGCAGGCGTCCGCCTCGAAGTCGGTCTCGGAGCACTTCGCGGTTGCCTGCGGGTTGCCGAGCAGGCCCGCGGGAAAGTGCAGCGTCGTGGTCTTCACGCTGTCAGTGGTGCTCGAGCCGTAGGAGAACTGCTCGTTCACCACCACGTCCGGGTGCGCTCCGGCGGCGGTGGTCGAAGGCGTGACGCTGAAACTCGACACCGTCACGTCGGCGCGAGCGATTCCCGGCAGCGCGAGCGCGGCGGCTCCAGCGGTCGCGAGCACTCCAATCCTCAGTCGATCCTTGACCTTCACGAGTCCTCCCCTGTCAATTTGGACCGTGCAGAATAGGCGCCATGGCCCAAACTCGCGACACAAATGAAGTCCGCAATCGCTTCTTCTCCCGCATGTGGGTGCGGCTGAAGGACAACGAGGAGCAGGTGGAGCACCGCCGGCAGAACCTCGCCGGCCTGTCGGGGAGGGTGCTCGAGCTCGGCGCCGGCGACGGTCGCAACTTCGCCCTCTACCCGCCGGAGGTGACCGAGGTGCTGGCCGTGGAGCCCGAGCCGTACCTGCGCGAGCACGCGGAGGCGGCGGCTCGGGAGGCGCGCGTGAAGGTGACGGTGGTGGCGGGCGTGGCCGACCGGCTGCCGGCCGAGGACGCGAGCGTGGACGCCGCCGTGGCATCGCTCGTGCTGTGCACCGTGCCGGACCAGCCGGGAGCGCTCGCCGAACTACGGCGGGTGATCAAGCCGGGCGGCGAGCTGCGCTTCCTCGAGCACGTGCATTCGAACAATCCGCGGCAGGCGCGGATCGAGGACCTGATGGATCACGTGTGGCCGCACATCGCCGGCGGCTGCCATCCGAATCGGGACACTGCCGCCGCCATCGCGGCCGCCGGCTTCGAGGTGGAGCGCTGCGACCGCTTCGGCTTCAGCCCCGGCTTTCCCATGCCGAAGATCGCGCACATCCTGGGTGTGGGACGAAAGCCCGTATAGCGGCTGGAAGCTTCTCCCCCGCGCGCGCGTCATATGGATGAGGGCGGCCCGGGATCGGGCGGGCCGCCCCATTCCGTCATTCTTCACGCCATGAAGCGCCGAGTGAACGTGGAAGGCGTGCCCCGGCTCCCCGCCTTCTCCCACGCCGTGCAGGTGGGGGACCTGATCCACGTGGCCGGCACGCTCGGCACCGACGCGGACTTCAACCTCGTGGGCAACGTGAAGGGCCAGACGCTTCAGGCGCTCGAGTACATCAAGCGCATCCTCGAGGAATGCGGCGCGTCGCTCGACGACGTGGTGAAGGTGAACGTGTACCTCACCGACATGAGCACGTTCGGGGACATGAACGAGGCCTACGTGAGCGTGTTCGGCGACGACCCGCCGGCGCGGATCACGGTGGGCTGCAGCGCGCTCGCGCTCGGCGCCGCCGTGGAGATCGACTGCGTGGCCGTGCTTACGACCGACCGCTGACGAGCGCGCCCCGGCGGGCGGGCGGTGCACCGGCGGCGCGCTCGAGCTGCCGTTCGCGGCTCACGAGCACGACGTTGTGTGCCAGCCCAACCTTCTTCATCCCCAGGATGATCAGGCCCGAGAGGTCGATCTCCCACCAGCGCAGCCCGTGGAAGGCCGAGCGTGGGAAGGCATGGTGGTTGTGGTGCCAGGACTCGCCGAGCGACAGGAGCGAGAGCCAGAAGACGTTGGTGGAGTAGTCGTCGGTGTCGAAGCGGCGGCGGCCGAAGAAGTGGCACACCGAGTTCACGCTCCAGGTGACGTGGTGGACGAGGAAGATGCGGACGAATCCTCCCCACAGGAGCGCGGTGAGACCGCCGGCGATCGAGCCGCTCAGTCCGTAGCCGAGCGCGAACGGGATCGCGAGGCCGAGCAGCACGAGCCACGGGAACATGCGGCTGATCTTGCGCATGCCGCGATCCTCGAGCAGGTCGCGCGCGAAGCGGCGCTTCTCGGCGGTGCCCTGCGTGACGAACAGCCAGCCCATGTGCGCGTACCAGAGTCCCTCGAGCGCGCCCTTGAAGCCCTCGCCGTGGTCGTGGTGGGGCGAGTGCGGATCGCCCTCGGTGTCCGTGAAGGCGTGGTGCTTGCGATGGTCGGCCACCCAGTCGATCAGCGGCCCCTGCACCGCCATCGAGCCGAGCACGGCGAACGCGTAGCGCACGGGCCGCGGGGCGTCGAAGGCGCGGTGGGTGAAGAGGCGGTGGTAGCCGATCGTCACGCCGGTCGCGGTGACGAAGTACATGCCGCCGAAGATCGCAAGGTCGCGCCAGCTCACCGCCGTGTTCCAGAGCAGCACCACGGCCGCCACGAAGCCGACGAACGGCAGGATCGCCGCGGTGATGTTGGCATTGCGCTCTAGTCTTGACATGCTTTTGAGCGTACGGACGTATTCCGGGCCCTTCTAGAGCGTTGGGCCACAACATCAGGCAGTGAATTTGAGCGATTGAACAAAGCAGCCGCACCCTGGGAGGCGATTTCGCCCGACGTGGCGAGTCGGCTCCAGCCCTCGCTGCCGGCTCTCGTCGAGGAGATCATCGAGGCGGTTCAGACGGCGGTTCCCGCGTACGAGCGCGGCCTCGACCGCAACGTCCGCATCGGCGTGCAGCAGGCGCTCGAGGGCTTCCTCGAGCTGGTGGCGGGCGGGGATGAGACTCAGCTCCCGGGCCACGACGTCTACTTCTCGTTCGGCCGTGGCGAGGCGCGCAGCGGCCGCTCGCTCGACGCGCTGCTCAGCGCCTATCGCGCGGGCGCGCGGGTGGCCTGGCGCGGAATGGCTCGGGCCGGTGACGCCGCGGGGGTGGATCCGCAGGAGCTGTACACCGTCGCCGAGGGCATCTTCGCGTACATCGACGAGATCTCGGCGGTCACGGCCGAGGGCTACACCTACGAGCAGTCACTCGCGCTGCGGGAACGCCACGAGCAAACGCGCCGGCTGATCGAGGCGCTGCTCGCGGAGCCGCAACCGCCGGCCGCTGAGCTGCAGCGAATGGCGGAGGCGGCCGAGTGGGCGCTGCCCGATGCGCTCGGCGTGCTCGCCTTCGAGTCGGACAACCTCGACCGGACGGGAGCTCGGCTGGCGGAGCCGGTTCGGTTCGCCAGCTTCGAGGGGCTCGGCTGGGCGATCGTGCCCGACCCAGGCGCACCCGGCCGCCACGCCGAGCTGCGAGCGGCGCTGCGCGACGCCAGCGCCGCCATCGGCCCGGCGGTGGCTCCCGAACGCGCGCCCGAGTCGGCGCAGCGGGCGCGGCTCGCGCTGGAGGCGGTTGCACGTGAGCCGCGGCGCGGGCTCGTGCTCGCGGACGAGCACCTGCTCGAGCTGATCCTGCACAGCGGCGGCTCGCTGAGCGAGGACCTCGCTCGGCGCCGGCTCGCGCCTCTCGACCAGCTCCCGCCGGCCGCGCGCGAGCGGCTGCTCGACACGCTCGCCGCGTGGCTCGACGCGCAGGGCGAGGCGCGTCCCGCGGCCGAGCGCCTGCATGTGCACGTGCAGACGGTGCGCTACCGCCTCGGCCAGCTGCGCGATCTGCTGGGTTCCGCGCTCGATGACCCGCGCGGGCGGCTCGAGCTTGCGCTCGCGCTACGGGTGGCGCGCCGCTCTTCGCAAGTTCTTACACGCCTTTGAGAGGGCGCTCAGTAACCGCGGCCATGTTCGGTCCAGACCAACTTGAAAGGACCGGCATGAACCTCAAGCCCCACAGAGGATCGAGCCTCAGGCTCTCCACGTTCATCGCAGTGATGGCGGTGCTGGCGCTCGTGGTGGGCATCGTGGCTCTCCGCAACGGCGGCTCCGCCAAGGACTCCGGGGCGGAGACCGCTCTGCTCAACACGGCTCCGCCCGCGGCGCGCACCGTCTCCACGAACTCCACGCCGACGCAGATCTACAACAGCACCCACTCAGGCGTGGTGAAGATCACGACGGAGAGCGGACTCGGCACCGGCATAGTGCTCGACAAGAAGGGCGACATCCTCACGAACGATCACGTGGTGGAAGGAGCGAGCCGCTTCAACGTGAGCTTTGACTCGTCCGGCACCACCCACACCGCCACGCTCGTGGGCACGGATCCCTCGGATGACCTCGCGGTGGTCAAGATCAACCCCTCCGGCCTCAACCTCCACCCGCTCACGCTCGGCGACTCGAGCACCGTGCAGGTGGGCGACACCGTGTACGCGCTCGGCAACCCGTTCGGCTACACGAACAGCTTCAGCGAGGGGATCGTGTCCGGTCTCGATCGCAGCATGACCGCGCCCAACGGCTTCACGATCGGTCACTCGATCCAGACCGACGCCGCGATCAACCCCGGCAACTCCGGCGGCCCGCTGCTCAACGCGAGCGGCGAGGTTGTGGGCATCAACGCTCAGATCGCGAGCAACGGCTCGAACGCCGGCGGCGAGGGCCAGAACAACGGAGTGGGCTTCGCGATTCCGATCAATACCGCCAAGGCAGCGGTCGCTCAGCTCGAGCAGACCGGCCACGTGTCGCACGGCTACCTCGGCATCGCGACCGCGGACAACAACCAGGGCGGCGCCACCGTGGCCACGGTCCAGTCGGGCAGCCCGGCGGAGAGCGCCGGCATCCAGCAGGGCGATGTGATTCGCTCGATCGACGGCAAGACCGTGAACTCCTCGGAGGACGTGGTGTCGATGATCGAGAGCCGGGCGGCCGGCACGAAGGTCACGATCGTGCTGGAGCGCGGCGGCAGCAGCCACAGCGTCACGGTCACGCTCGGCCAGCAGCCAAGCCAGGCGCCAAGCGCGGGCTAGCGGAATAACGCTCATGCACGCTTAACGCGTGTCTTAAGCGGACTTAAGGCTCTCCCCGTTTGCTCTCGGGTAAGGGGAGAGCCGAGTCCGCTTATGGCCGTTCAACCGCAAGTTCCCACGCTCACCGCCCCGTGGCTCCCCCGCCGCGCGCTGGCGCTTACCGCCGGCGGCGTGGGCAGCGCGGCGATGGCCGCCATGGCGATCATCTCGCTGAGGATCGTCACGGCCGCGGCGCATCGCCCGAAGACGTACGTGCCGTCCGGCCGGCATGGGCTTCCCGACTGGATGGCGGGACCGCTGCGCGGCTACGGCTCGCCGCTGGGGCTGCGCGGGTTGAGCACCCTGCTCATCGCGATGGGCGCGCTCTACCTGCTCGTGCTCGTCTGCTCGCGCTGGATCCCGGTGTGGGCCGCGATCACAGGGGCCGTCGTGATGGTGGTGCTGTTCACGGTGGCGCCGCCGCTGTTCTCCACCGACATCTTCAACTACGTGGCGTACGCGCGCATGGGCACGCTCCATCACATCAACCCGTACGTGTACGGCCCGGCGGCAATCGGGGGCGACCCTTCCGTGCCGTTGAGCGGAAGGATCTGGATGCACACGCCCACGGCCTACGGGCCGCTGTTCACGCTCGTGAGCTACGCGTTCGTGCCGCTGGGGGTGGCCGGCACCATGTGGGCGCTCAAGGGGCTGGTGGGAGTGGCCGCGCTGGGCTGCGCGGCGCTGGTGTGGTTGTGCGCGAGGCGCCTCGGCGTGCGCCCGGTGCCGGCGATGCTCTTCTTCGTGCTCAACCCGTTGCTGCTCGTCTACGCGGTGGGCGGCGGGCATAACGACGTGCTGATGGCGCTGCCACTGCTCGCAGGCGCGTTCCTCATTCTCGATGGCAAGCCGGAGCTGGGCGGGGCCGCTCTCGCCGCGGCGATCGCGATCAAGGTCACGGCGGGCGTGGTGCTGCCCTTCGTGCTCGTGGCATCGAGTCAGCGCTGGCGGGTGCTCGCGGGCGCGGCGGTGACGGCGGCGGTGGTGGCGGTGCTCGCGTTCGCCGCCTTCGGTCCCCACGTGCTCTCGGTGGTCAACCTCCTTCAGCACCACGACCAATTCACCAAGCCGATCCTCAACGTGCCCGGCTATCTGTCGTATGCGCTCGACCACGGCACTCTGACGCCTGCCGGTCACCACGTGCTCGAGCTCGTATTTGACGCGGGCGCGCTTCTCCTGCTCGTCGTGGCGTGGAGGCGGCGGGACTGGCTCGCGGCCGGTGCTGCCGCGCTGCTGTTGCTCCTCGTCACGCTCGGCTGGCTGCTCCCGTGGTACGTCGTGTGGGTGCTGCCGCTCGCACCGCTCGCCCGGCAGCGGTGGTTGCCCGTGGGTGTGATGGCGCTGACCGCCGTCATGGTCGCCATCCAGATCCACATCTACGACGTCCACGCGGAGCGCCAGCTGAAACAACTGCACGCCCACGTGTCCCACCAGGCCGGGCTTCCCGGTCCCCGCCTGCTGGGGAAGGGCGGGTAGAGGTGACGGGTCGGCCGACCGCGGCGGCCGGCCGACCCGTCCCTGTCAAAGCGCGTGCGCTGAAACCGGCGAGAAGGTGAGAGCGGCCGCGCGCGGCAGCACTACCACGGGGCAGCCCGACGTCTCGATGGCGTACTCGGCCGCGGCGCTGATGAGCAACTGACCGTCGCGCGCCTCTGGCCTCGACCCCACCACGAGGAGGTCCGGCGTGCGGGCGTCGTCGCGCACCACCACCGCGCCGGTTTGCTCTGCCAGCGAGCGCGCGGTGCGCTCGGCGCTCGCGTCGTCGGCCCCGGGGATGAAGCCGATCGTGGCGAGCTCGTCCACGTTGTCACGGAAGCCCGCGGGCGCGATCGCGACGGCGGTGCGCCCGCCGTCGAGCAGGCGGCGCGCCGAGTTCCCCGGCTGCACGCTGCCGGTGGCGGTGCGGTAGTCCGAGCCGAACACCACGAGGTCGGCTCCCTCACGCTCGGCGAGTGCGATCAGCCCCTCGCCGGTGGACGCGTCCACCACCACGTGCCGCGTCACATCCGGATCGCCCAGCAGCTCGGCGCCTTCGGCGAGCAGGCGCTGCGCCTCGTTCTCCTCGAGCGCCTCGCGGTCGGCCTCCTCGAGCTGGATGTGGCGAACGTACCCGAGCGCCACGTGCGCGCCGGCGTCGCGCAGGCGCCGCCCGAGCGCGAGCGCGTCGCGATCGTTTTCCGTGTTGTCGTATGAGACGATGATGTGGGTAGCCATTGCGGGTGCTCCTCGCTCGTTTCCGTGTGGTTACGGCGAGGATGTCACCGCGCCTGCATAAGCACCAATGAACGTCCTGATACTGAGGATCGGTGTTGCTTATGCTGAATGTGCAGCGTCTTCGGGTGCTGAAGGAAGTGGCGGCGCAGGGCTCCTTCTCGGCCGCGGCTGACGCCCTCTCGTACACGCAGTCGGCGGTGTCGCAGGCGGTTGCGACGCTTGAAGCGGAGACCGGCGCGACCTTGATCGAGCGCGACCGGCGCGGTGTGCGGCCCACCGCCGCGGGCGAGGCGCTGCTGTCTCACGCGGACGGGATCTTCGCCCGCATCGACGCCGCGGAGGACGCGCTCGCATCCGTGCTCGGCGTGCGTGGCGGGCGGCTGCGGATGGCGTCGTTCCCATCGGCCGGCTCGACGCTGATGCCCCTGGCTGTTGCGCGCTTTCGCGCCGGGCACCCGGAGGTGCAGCTCAGCCTCGCGGAGGGAGAGCCGGAGGACGTGGCGCCGCGCGTGCGCGCGGGCGAGTTCGACCTCGCGCTGCTGTTCGAGTTCCGCGGCGCGGCCGCCGGAAAGATCACGAGCGGTTTGCGCACGGTCGAGCTGCGCGAGGACCCGATGCATGTGGTGCTGCCTTCGGGGCATCCCCTCGCCGCGCGTTCTTCGCTCGAGCTGGCCGACCTCCGCTGTGAGGCGTGGATCCAGACGAGCGCCGCGAGTGCCTGCGCCCGGCACGTGGTGCGCTCGTGCCACGAGGCGGGCTTCGACCCCACCGTGTCGTTCGAGAGCGACGACTACCAGACGGTGCTGGGGCTCGTGGCGGCCGGCGTGGGCGTGGCGCTGATCCCGGAGCTGGCGCTTGCGGGGGCGCGTGAGGACGTGGAGGTGCGGGAGCTGGCGGGGCGTGGTGTGGTTCGGCGGGTGCTGGCCGCTACGCCGCGGTCGGCCGGCGTGTCACCCGCGGCGGCGCCGATGCTCGACGTGTTGCGTGAGGTGGCTGCGCTCCGCGGGCCTGTTCGTGACGCGGCTTGAACTGCAGCAATGAGGGCTGAACCTCATGCGTTGGGACTTAACCATGCATGTCATGGACAACATCCAACGCAACGCTTCGCGCCACTAATCCGCCACGAGGATCGACGTCGCGTGCAGGCGGATGAGGCCGCAGTGGTTGCAGAACACCGGCACCACCTCCACGCCGTGCCCCGGCTGCACGGCGCCGTCGGGCAGCAGCGCCTGCAGCAGCATCAGGCTCTGCGACACCACCCACTTGTCGCTGCCGCACGCCTCGCACTTGTGCACCGCGCCCTTGCGGTCCAGGGCGTGCTGGAACACCTCGCGCGAGAACGCGCGGTCGTCGGGCAGCCCGGGAAGTGAGGTCACAGGCCCGCCCGCCGGCAGCTCTCGCGGATGGCCTTCGAGCCTGGATCGTGCAGCGAGACGTGCAGGGCGCACGTGCGCCCCGCGTGTGCGCCGCATTCGTCCACCGGCGTGGCGCCCATCACGCCTGGAACGATCGCGTAGATGCAGCCGGGCTTCGGTCCCGGGCGCGAATCGCCGACGGTTGCGAGCACCAGGGCGAGCACCGTCACCACGCTGATCGCAAACGCCGCCAGCCCCACCCGGCGCTCCCGCGGCGTGAGCCGGCGCAACGGCGTGTTCACCCGCTTCCAATGTCCCTCGAGAGGCATCGCGAAGCACCTTATGGGCGCGTAACGCACCCCGGTACCGACACGCGGGCGAAATCCGCACGCCGATCTTTGGCCCGCCGTACGTAGTCCCGTGACGGCCCGCCCCGCAGGCTTGCGGCGTCATCTAGGGGCTGGTCGAAAGAAAGGAAGACAAGGGGCTATGGATCTGCACTGGTTGAGTCCGGGCGACACGTCGTGGCAGCTCACCGCCGCGACGCTCGTCGGCCTGATGAGCGTGCCGGGGCTCGTGGTGCTCTACGGCGGCGTGATGCAGAAGCGCTGGTCCGTGAACTCGATGATGATGGCCTTCATCGCGTTCGCGCTCGTGCTCGTCGTATGGGTGCTGTACGGCTTCAAGGCGGGGTTCGGCGAGCCCGTCCACATCTTCGGCGCGAAGCACGGCTTCTTCGCGAACCTCATCGGCAAGCCGGGCTCGATCCTCAGCAGCATCGGTCTGCGAGAGCAGGGCAACATCCCGAACGTCGGGAAGGTCGTGTTCCCGCAGTCCACACTCGCGTACTTCCAGATCGTGTTCGCGGCGATCACGCCGATCCTCATGCTCGGCTCCGTTCTCGGCCGTATCAACTTCAAGGCGTGGATCCCGTTCGTGGTGCTGTGGACGAGCCTGATCTACACCGTCAACGCGTTCCTCATCTGGGGCGGCGGCTTCTTCGCCCAGCACGGCGCGCTCGACTTCTCAGGCGGCTACGTGATTCACCTCGCGGCCGGCGTGTCGGGCTTCGTGGCCGCGGCAGTGATCGGGCCGCGCCTCCAGCGCGACCGTGAGGTGGACGCGCCCAACAACCTCGCGATGGTGGCGGTTGGCGCCGGGCTCCTGTGGCTCGGCTGGAACGGCTTCAACGGCGGCGACCCGTATCTCGTGAACGACATCGCCTCGGCCGCCGTTCTCAACACCAACCTCTGCACGGCGGTGGCGTTCCTCGTGTGGGTGGGCTGGGACTACGCCACCGGCAACAAGCCGAGCCTGATCGGCAGCGTGAACGGCATGATCACCGGCCTCGTGGCGATCACGCCCGCGGCCGGCTTCGTGAACGGCTGGGGCGCGCTGATCATCGGCGTGATCGCGGCGACGATCGTGTACTTCGCGCTCAACTACCTGAGCCGCACGGCGCTGTTCCGCAACGTGGACGACACGCTGGGCGTGGTGTACACGCACGGCTTCGCCGGCCTGGCCGGCGGATTGCTCACCGGCATCTTCGCCAACTCGGCGATGGGCGCCGCGCCCGGGCTCATCTCGGGCGACGGCGGGCACCTGCTCGGCTGGCAGGCGCTCACCGCACTGTGGGTGATCGCGTTCTCGGCGATCGGCACGTTCGTTCTCCTCAAGCTCGTGGGCATCTTCGTTCCCCTTCGCATGACGGAGAACGACATGGAGACGGGCGACCTCGCCGTGCACGGTCACGAGGTGTATCCGTCCGACGTGCCGTCGCTGGCGTTCCCGTCCGGAACCGCCGAGCGACCCGTCACGCCACCCCCGCACACGCCGCTTCCGGAGCCCAGCTAGGGCTCCGGGGGCGGTCGCCCCCGGGGCGGAAACGCGGCCCGAATTCTTGGACATCGGGACAAAGACCCTCAGGGAATCCAGCCCTAGCGTCCAGCTCGAGACCCGCACCGAAGGAAAGGAAACACACACCGAATGGCCACAATCGAAGAGACCCACGACAGCGCAGGCGACGTTCTCGCGCGCGTCGAGGCCGAGGGAGTCGAGTTCGTCCGCTTCTGGTTCACGGACATCCTCGGCCAGATCAAGTCATTCGCGGTCGGCGCCGAGGAGCTGCCGGGCGCGCTCGAGGAGGGCATGGGCTTCGACGGCTCGTCGATCACCGGCTTCAACCGGATCGAGGAGTCGGACATGGTCGCGATGCCCGACCCGTCCACGTTCAAGCTCCTGCCCTGGCGCAAGGAGAACCCGGTGGGGCGCATGTTCTGCGACGTACTCACGCCGGACCGCGAGCCGTACGAGGGCGATCCGCGCTACGTGATGAAGCGTGCGCTCGAGCGCGCGGCCGAGATGGGCTTCGACCACTACTACCTCGGACCCGAGCTCGAGTTCTTCCTGTTCAAGGACGACAGGGGCACGGAGGTGCTCGACAGGGGCGGCTACTTCGACCTCACCACCCTCGACGTGGCCTCCGACTTCCGCCGCGACGTGGTGCGCACGCTGCGCGACCTCGGCATCCCGGTGGAGTACACGCACCACGAGGTCGGTCCCTCCCAGCACGAGATCGACATGCGCTACGCCGAGGGCCTGACGATGGCGGACGCCACGATGACCTACCGGATCGCGGTGAAGGAGGTGGCGATGCAGCACGGCTGCTACGCGACCTTCATGCCCAAGCCGCTGTTCGGCGAGAACGGCTCGGGAATGCACACGCACCAGTCGCTGTTCACCGGCGGGCGCAACGCATTCTTCGATCCGGACGACCAGTACTTCCTTTCGGACGTCGGCAAGTCGTTCATCGCCGGGCAGCTGCGGCACGCGCGTGAGCTTGCTGCGCTGTTCGCGCCGTCGGTGAACTCGTACAAGAGGCTCGTGCCGGGCTACGAGGCGCCGGTGTACATCGCGTGGTCGCGGCGCAACCGCTCGGCGCTCGTGCGGGTGCCGCTGTACCACCCCGGCAAGGAGGCGGCGACGCGGGCCGAGCTGCGCTGTCCGGACCCGTCGTGCAATCCGTACCTCACGTTCGCAGCTCTGCTGCAGGCGGGACTCGAGGGGATCGAGCGGGGCTACGAGCTGCCCGATCCGATCGAGAGCAACCTGTACGACCTCAGCGAGTCGGAGCGGGCGGCCATGGGAGTTGGCCAGCTGCCCGAGACCCTGGGAGAGGCGATCGAGGAGATGGCGCAGTCGGCGCTCGTGGAGCGGGCGCTCGGGGAGCACATCTTCTCCCGCTACATCGATCTGAAGAGGGCGGAGTGGTCGGACTACCGCGTGCAGGTGACGCCGTGGGAGCTCGATCGCTATCTGGCGGTGACGTGACTCTGTCCGTGACCAGTCCAGAGCCTCTTCCATCGCCACGCGGCGCCCACCTCCAGATGGTGGGCGCCGTGCTGGCGGGTGAGGGACTCGAGCGGATCGCCGCGATAGCCGCGGAGCACGTGGGCGCTCCGGTGGCGGTGGTGGTGCCGCGTGTGGGCGTGCCGGTGGACGCGTGGGCGCGCTACGAGCGCTACGTGTCCTCGAAGCTCGCGGGCGGCCGCCCGGAGATGCCCGACGACGTCGTGGCCGAGGTGCCGATCAGCTCGGGTGGCAAGGAGCTCGGCTCGGTGCTCATGCTCGGGCACGGCGTGACCAACGCCGGCGAGTACCTGCATGTGGCCGCGGTGGCCGCTCTGACGGAGGTGGCGGTGGTGGAGGCCCGCGAGGAGACGGAGCATCAGCTGCGAGGGTCGTTCATCGAGGAGCTGTTGCGCGTGGACGAGGTGGACGAGGCCGATCTGCTGCGGCGGGCCCGGCGGCTCGGCACCGACCTCTCCGACGGCGCTGTGGCCCTGTGCGCGGTGCCGCGCAACCGCGCGCCGGGCCGCCTGCTCGCGGTGATCGCCGCCGAGCGGCCCGACGCTCTCGCCGAAGCGGTGGGCGGGGACCGCGTGTACGCGATCCTGCCCGGCAGCTTCGAGCACGCGCGCAAGCTGGCGGCACGCTTGAGCGCTCAGGCCACGGTGGGCATGTCCTCCCGCTACTCGAGCGCGCGCGAGCTGCGTCAGGCCGTGGAGGAGGCGGAGCTCGTGCTCGACGTTCGCCTCGTGGGCGGTCATCCCGATCCCGAGGCGCTCGAGGGCGGCACCTACCGGCTGCTCTTCCGCGCGTTTGCCTCCGACCCCGAGGAGGTGCGGAGCTTCTACGAGGACACCGTCGCCCCGCTCGTGCGCTACGACGAGCAGTACTCCACCGACCTTCTCCACACGCTCGACGCCTACCTGTCGAACGACTGCAACATGAAGGCCACCGCCGCCGCCATCCACGCTCACCGGCACACGGTGAGCTACCGGCTCGACCGCATCCGCGAGCTCACCGAGCTCGATCCCGCTCGCAGCGAGCATCGCGAGCGACTCGGCGTGGGCATCAAGGCGTACCGCATCCTGGCGCCCGCCCTTCCGCGCTGACTCGTCCGTTTGCCGACCTGGCGCACCAAATCCGGCGAAGTCGTGTTTACATGGTGCTCTGGCCCCGCACCGTCCATGGACTCGCCCGTTTCTGCTGGCGCTAGCCGCGCTTGCGCTCGTGCTCGCGCTGGCGCCGGTGGCGCGCGCGGGCGTATCGCCGAAGATCGTGAACGGGGCTGACGCGTCGGCTACCGACTTCCCGTTCCAGGCGCTGCTCTACAAGGCAGGCGGCGATCCCACGAGTACTCCCACCGCCCCCGGCGGCGACAGGATCTGCGGTGGCGTGATCATCAACGACACCCACATCATCACGGCGGCGCACTGCGTCTACGACGTGTTCCGCACGAACCAGGCATCGAGCCCTGGGGACTACGAGGTACGCGTGGGAACAGACAATCTAGACACCACGCCTGGGCAAACGGCGAGTGTTTCGGCCTTGTCGTTCGACCCACGCTACGACCCGAGCACGAACGTGCACGACGTGGCGGTACTCACGCTGTCGAGCCCACTGACGCTGGGCTCGACGGTGGCCCCAATCAACATCCTCGACAAAACCACTTTCAACGGGCTGTTCTCCTCGGCGACCACGCTCACCGTCAGCGGCTGGGGCAATATGACCGCCGAGCCTCCGGACGGCTCGGCAACGCCTACCTTCAGCAACACCCTGCAGGCGGTCAACGTCCCGCTCGTGGCCGACGACACGTGCGTCAGCGACTACGCCGCGCAGAGCGTGACCGTTGACCCGGCTCTGCTCTTCTGCGCCGGCGATGGCGCGGATCCGGCCACCATCCCGGACTCGTGCCAGGGCGACAGCGGCGGGCCGATCGTCTACGACACGGATCCCTCGCCCACAACGACCTACGAGCTCGCGGGCCTCGTGGACTCCGGCATCGGCTGCGCGCAACACACGTTCCCCGGCATCTACACGCGCATCGCCGAGGACAACGTGAAGGACTTCGTCGCCTCCGACCCGCCTCCGGCACCGGTCCAGACCGGCGCGGCGTCGATGACCGGCGGCAACTCCCCCGGCCAGACGCTCACCTGCGACCCCGGAGCCTGGACGCCCACCGACGCCAACGCCCCCACCTTCACGTACCAGTTCTTCCGCCAGGGCAGCAGCACCCCGCTCGGCAGCGGCAGCACGTACACGATCCAGGCGAGCGACTACGGCAGTCGCATCTTCTGTGAGGTGAAGGCTGCCAACCTCGGCGGCTACGGCTTCGCCGACAGCAACTCCGTGCTCGTGCCGATCCCGCCCGTCACGCCGCCGCCCCCGCCGCCTCCGCCACCCGCCACGGACAGCACCGCTCCCAAGCTCCGGATCGCGCGCAAGTCCTGCACGAAGACGAAGTGCACGGTGAAGGTGAAGGTGACCGACTCCGCGCCCAGCTCAGGGATCGCGAAGGTGAAGGCCACGCTCGCGTTCAAGCGCAAGGTCAAGTGCCGCGTGAAGCACGGCCGCGCGACGAAGAGGTGCACCAAGAGGGTGCGCCGCACCCTGCGCGCGAAGGCCGGCAGCGGCGGCACCTACACGATCGTCGCGACGCATCTCAGGCCGAACACGAGCTACACGATCACGCTCATCCCGTTCGACAAGGCCGGCAACCGGCCCCAGTTCTCGACCGTGACGAACGTGCGCACGCAGCCGAAGCACCCGCGCCTGTTCTAGATCGCTAGCTGGCCGTGCGCGCGCGGCTCCGCTTGCGGCCCGGCTTGCCCAGGCTCTTAGGGGGCGCGTCCGGAACGGTGGGCGTCTCGAGCAGTGCGAGCACCACCGTGCCGCGCGTCTGCCCGTCGTGATCCGCCTTCTTCAGCCGGTCGGCGGCCGCGCCGGAGATCTTGTCGAGCCGCTTGAGCGTGGCCTCGAGCTCCGTGGAGAGCTCCTTCCAGCCGCGCTCGTCGAGCGTCATGTCCGAGCGGCTGAGGTGCGCGTCCTTGCGGTCGAAGCCGCCGGCGGCGGCGCTCGTGTGCACGAGCTCGAGAATGCCCTGCACGGCAGCGCCCGTCATCGCCTGCTTGACGATCTCCGGCACCTGGCCCCACGCCTTGTCGCTGATCCGCGGGCGCGACTGCAGCCGGTAGTGATGCTCCACGGCGCCCCGCCGCGGCGTGGTCTTCACGAGCTTGATGAGGTCGAACCGCGCGAGCTGGCGCATGTGGTAGCTCACCCGGTTCACGGGCAGCCCAAGCGCGGTGGCGATTTCCACAGGGCTCGCGTCCTTCTCCTCGAGCAGGCGCAGGATCTGCACCCGCAGGGGGTGGGAGAGGGCCTTTACGGTCTCTGTGTCGGTGATGTCGGCGTGTGGTTTCAAGCGCACTCCTCTAGAGCGTCCGCGAATCGTTTACGAATCCTGTGTAGTCGAACCTTAACTGTGCCCTCCGGTAAATCCAGCCGCTTGGCGAGTTCCGGCTGCGTGAGATCCTCGCCGTAGCGAAGCAGGAGCAGGGTCCGGTCGGCGGGATCGAGGCGGTGGAGGGCCTGCCGCGTGGGCGCCTGGGACACGAGCTGCTCGATCTGCCCGTCCTCCGCGCACGGCTCTTCCACGGAGCGGTCGGGCAGCTCGCGCCTGCGCAGCCGGGCCCTCCGCTCGAGCACGCGCAGCGACTCGTTGCGCGTGATCTGGAGGAGCCACGCGGTGGGACTCTCGATCCCACCGGCGCGCCGATGCGCTCGCCAGGCGCGGGCGAGTGCTTCCTGCACGGCTTCCTCCGCATCCTCCTGGTTGCCGACGATGCGCCGGGCTTCCCGGAGAGAGCGCTCGCGAAGCCGTGCCCAGTGCCAATTTTGAGACGACAGGGCGCCTCCGGGCTCCTTCCCTTGTGCTTCGCCTCAGGAATGTACGCCTCTTTGAAACGGTTTGGACTGGTCACCGGGTCTTGCCTATTGAGATGCCAGTTTACGTCCATCCGGCGGCCGCGTGCGAAGACTCCCCCGCGCTTGACGCATATGAGCGCCTTGCGCCCGTCTACGACCTGCTCACGGCGGGCTACGACCACCCCACCTGGCTCGACGCCCTGGAGGCGCTGGCACAGGAGCACGGCCTCCGCGGTCGCCGCCTGCTCGACGTGGGCTGCGGCACCGGCAAGAGCTTCCTGCCGATGCTCGCGCGCGGCTATGAGGTGAGCGCCTGCGACGTCTCGCCGGCCATGGTGGAGCTCGCGCGGGAGAAGGTGGACGCCGCGGGCGCGGAGGCAGATCTCTTCGTGGCCGACATGCGGATGCTGCCGCCCACGCGGCCAGCCGACCTCATCACCTGCCTCGACGACGCGGTGAACTACCTCGTGAACCCGGAGGACCTCGCATCCGCTCTCGCCTCCATGGCGAGAGCCCTCGCGCCGGGCGGGCTCGCCGTGTTCGACGTGAACACGCTTGCCACCTACCGCAGCTCGTTCGCCTCGGACTTCGCGCTGGACGGCCCGGGCAGCTTCCTGTGCTGGCGCGGCCAGGCTGACGCCTCTTTCGCGCCGGGAGACGTGGCCGAGGCGGCGATCGAGGTGTTCGAGGAAGAGGTGGACGGGCGCTGGCGGCGCACCATCAGCCGCCACGTTCAGCGCCACCACCCGCGTGAGGAGGTGGAGGCAGCCATCCACGACGCGGGCCTCGAGCTCGCGGCCGTCCGCGGCCAGGCGCGCGGCGCACGACTGCAACTCCACGCTGACGAGCTCGAGCACCCGAAGCTCGTCTATCTGGCGAGGAAGGAACCGTGAAGGAGGCCCCCGTGATCATCCAGCCGTAAAGCCACCAAATTGGGGGTCGACGGCGGGCGCAATGGGTGGCGCTTGCCGTCAGGCCTGCCAATCCGCTTGAATACTCACCTGAAATGGCACATTCGCGCAAGGATGCTTCCTGGACCCAGCCCTACGTGCCCATCATCCGCGGCCGCCGTTGTGAGCTGGATGCGCTTGCGTGGCTGCCCGACGGCGTGAAACAGAACGTGCTGCCACTGGTGGAGATCGAACCGGGTGCGATCAGGTCGACCCCGCGCGCGCTCGCGTCCTCCTGGGGCAGCGCCGAACCCATCCTTCTCGACACGGTCCAGCTCGACCACGGCGCCACCCGCACGCGCGAGCACGAACTGGTCGAGTTGTTCGAGCACTGCCGCGGGGTTCTGTGCGCCGTACCCGTGGGAGGGCTCGAACGCGGACTCGACCACACGGCCGCGCTGGCCGGCGTGGCCGCCGCCCATCGACGCGGCGCGGCGCTGCGCGTCACGCCCGCGGACCTCACCTCCGGCGCGCACCGCCAGCGCCGCCTCGACGGCTGGCTCGCCGTCGTGGACCTCGAGCCCGACCAGGTGGATCTGGTGATCGACCTGGGCGAGCTGCGCGAGCCGAGCCACGTATCGGCTCTGCTGGCCGCACATGACGCCCTTTCAGAGCTTCCGCACGCGCCCGATTGGCGGACGGTCACGCCGGCGGCAGCGGCGTCGCCCGCCGTTCCACAGGATGGAGCCCGCGACTACGAGGACGTCTCGGACCGGCTCGACTGGCGGCTGTGGAAGCTCGTTGCGGGCGGCGAGCTGCCGCGGACACCAGGCTTCGGCGATCACGTGGTCTGCCCTCCCGGCATGAGCGATTCGAGCTGCGGCGCAACCATCGCCTACACCACCGGCTGCAGCTGGCTCGTGGTGAAGCGCGGGAGGGTGGCGCCGATGTCGGATGAGATGCGCGCCGCGAGTCAGGCGCTCCTCGCCCGGCCGGAGTTTCAGGGCGCGCGCCACTGCCGGGGCTGTGCGCTGATCGAAGAATTCGCCACCGGCAATTCACCTGGAGGCCTCGAAGGGTGGCGCGCAGCCGGCGTGTGCCACCACATCGAGACGAGCGTCGCTGAGCTCACACCGCTCGTGGGCTAGCCGCCCCTCACCCCGCGAGCATGCTCGCGGCGCTCCGGCGATCAGCTCGGCAGGGTCGGGCTGGATCGCCGTGTCCTACGGGCAGACCCGCGGCCGCACGGCGTGCGCGCCGATCCGCTCGAGTGCCTCGCGCACGGCCGGCCAGTCGCCGTCACCACTCAGCGTGCCCACTATCGCGCCCCCCGAGCCGGCCGAGTTGGCGGATGCGCCCGCCGAGCGCGCGCTCTCGACCATCCGCGCTGTGAGCGGGTCCACCGGCATGATCCGCAGCCGCTCGTCGAACGAGGCGTCCACGCAGCGAGCGAAACCGGCGCCGTCCCCCGCCGTGAGCGCGTCGCGCGCGGCTGCCGCAAGGTCGGCGAGGCGCACGAGGGCCTCGATCACCTCTTGGTCACCGCGTGCGTGGCGCTCGCGCAGGTCGCCGTGCGCCACGCCGGATGGGGCGGCGGCGTCCGGGTGCCACGCCACGTACAGCGGCGGCAGCAGGGCCGGATCGAGCTCCTCATAGACGGGCCGGCCGCCGAAGTCCATCGCCACGAGCGTCTCGCGCGCCTGCACGATCCGGTCCTGGAGCCCGGCTGCGATGCCAAGGTCCTCCGCCTCGACGGCGAGGGCAAGGCGTGCGAGCTCATCACGCTCGAGCGCGGCCCCGTGCAGATCGCACAAGGCCCTGGCGCAGGCGATCACGATCGCGCTGGAGCCCGCCAGTCCGACCTCGCGCGGCACGTTCGTCTCACAGCTCAGCTCCACCGGCTGATCTGAACCGATCCGCTCGCGGAAGCGCTCCAGCGCCGCGCGCATCAACGCTTCTCCCCCGGGGCCTGGAGATGAGATCACGTCCGCCGCCGCCGGCACCGCACGCGCGCTCGCGGTGAAATCGCGCACGGCCACCGCGAGCGTGCGCCCGCCGTAGCCGTCCGAGGGGTTGCCCGCGAGCGCCACGCGAGCGAATGCAGTGCCGTTGCCGCTGCTGCCCATGGCGGCGGAGCATCGCAGGACGGTCGATGCGCTCGCCCGAGCCGGCTAGCCGGCGGCGCTGGGGACCGCGTCCGGCTTCGCCCGCCGGGCCAGCCTCTGACGCGCGCCCGCGTCGAGCTCGACCTTGCGCAGCCGCACCGCGTCCGGCGTGACCTCCACGCACTCGTCCCCGCGGATGAAGTCGAGCGCCTGGTCGAGCGACAGCTGGTGGTGCGGCGCGAGGCGCACCAGCTCCTCCGCCGTGGAGGAGCGCATGTTGGTGAGCTTCTTCTCGCGCACCGCGTTCACGTCGAGATCCTCGGAGCGCGAGTTCTCGCCCACGATCATGCCCTCGTACACCTCCTCGCCGGGGCCGACGAAGAGCTGCCCGCGGTCTGACAGCTTGAGCAGCGCGTACTCGGAGGTGCTGCCGCGACGGTCCGCCACGAGCGAGCCCGTGGGGCGCGTCTTGATCTCGCCGTGCCAGGGCTCGTACTGCTCGAACACCGAGTGCAGGATTCCTGTGCCGCGCGTCTCGGTGAGGAACTCGGTGCGGAAGCCGATCAGCCCGCGCGCAGGGATCAGGTACTCGAGCCGCACCCAGCCCGTGCCGTGGTTGACCATCTGGTCCATGCGTCCCTTGCGCAGCGCGAGCAGCTGCGTGGTCACGCCCAGGAAGTCCTCGGGAATGTCGATGGCGAGGCGTTCCACCGGCTCGTGGAGCGTCCCGTCGATCTCGCGCGTGAGCACCTGCGGCTTGCCCACGGTGAGCTCGAACCCTTCGCGCCGCAGCGTCTCAACGAGCACCGCGAGCTGAAGCTCGCCACGGCCCTGCACCTCCCACGTGTCCGGCCGCTCCGTGGTCTTCACGCGGATGGACACGTTGCCGACGAGCTCCTGGTCGAGCCTCGACTTGAGCAGGCGCGCGGTGAGCTTGTCCCCGCTCCGGCCGGCGAGGGGCGACGTGTTGATGCCGATCGTCATCCCGAGCGCGGGCTCGTCCACCGTCACCGGCGGCAGCGGCTGCGGGTCCGCCGGATCCGCGATCGTGTCGCCGATCATCACCTCCGGCAGGCCGGCCAGCGCGATGATCTCGCCGGGCCCGGCCTCGTCGGCGTCCACCCGCTCCATCCCGTCGGTGACGTAGAGCTCCGTGACCCTCACCTGCTCGATCGAGCCGTCGCGCCGGCACCAGGCCACGGTCTGCCCGCGCCGGATCGTGCCCTCGTGAACGCGGCAGAGAGCGAGGCGGCCCACATAGGGCGAGGCGTCCAGGTTCGTGACGAGCGCTTGGAGCCCGACGCCCTCGCTGTACATGGGCGCCGGCACCGTGCCGAGAATGAGGTCGAACAGCGGCCGCAGGTCCTGACCCTCCACGCCCTCCTCCCCGCTCGCCCATCCCGCCTTCGCGTTGGTGTAGACGATCGGGAACTCGATCTGCTCCTCGTCGGCGTCGAGGTCGAGGAAGAGCTCGTACACCTCGTCCACCACCTCGCGGATGCGGGCGTCCGGGCGGTCGACCTTGTTCACCACGAGGATCACCGGCAGCCGCTGCTCGAGCGCCTTGCGCAGCACGAAGCGCGTCTGGGGAAGCGGGCCCTCGGAGGAGTCCACGAGCAGCAGCACGCCGTCCACCATCGTCAGCCCGCGCTCCACCTCGCCGCCGAAGTCGGCGTGGCCGGGCGTGTCCACGAGGTTGATCTTCGTCTGCCCGTAATGCACCGAGGCGTTCTTCGCGAGGATCGTGATTCCCCGCTCGCGCTCCTGGTCCATCGAGTCCATCACGCGCTCGGACACCTCACGGTGAGCGGCGAACACGCCGGATTGGCGCAGCATGGCGTCCACGAGCGTGGTCTTGCCGTGGTCCACGTGCGCGATGATCGCGATGTTGCGGAGGTCTTCGCGAAGTGGCATGGCCACTTACAGTAGGGACCCCGGTCCGCGGCACCTGTACGAGCGGCCAAAACCGCTGAAACGCTCGTTACACGAAGGCTTATCGCCTGCCGGCTTCTGCCGATTACGTGAAGTAAAAGGCGACAGATACCAGGAGGCGCGACGTATGACCGTAGACCTTGGACTTGATGTGAGCTTCCGCGACGTGAGGAGCGGCGCGGAGGAGAGCTTCCGCCTCGTCCCGACCGGTGAGGGCGACGTTGCGCACCGCATGCTCGCCGCCGACTCCCCCGTGGGACGTGCGCTGCTCGGCCACGCGGCCGGCGACACGGTGGAGGTGCACGTGCCGAGCGGCACGCGACGCCTCGTGATCACCGGCGTGACCGCCTAGAGCGCCGCGCCCAACTTCCGCGCGAGGCCCCCGGCGCGGCCGGGGCCGACGGACTCGAGCCCGAGCCACGCGGCCATCAGCCGCAGCTCCGCGGCCAGCTCCGCGCCGGTGTCCGGCGGAGCGTGTGGCTCGGCGTGCGCGGCCTGCACGCGCAGCACCCCGGCGTGGCGGTCCGCCTTGAGGTCCACCCTGGCCACCAGCCGGTCGCCGAGCAGGAACGGCAGCACGTAGTAGCCATGCACGCGCTTTGGCGCCGGCACGTAGATCTCGAGCCGGTACTTGAAGCCGAACAGCGCCTCGGTGCGCCAGCGCTCGAACACGAGCGAGTCGAAGGGCGAGAGCAGCGCCCGCGCGGACACCCGGCGGGGACGGCGGGCATCGCGGTGAAGGAACGCCGGCCGCTTCCAGCCCTCCACCGTCACCGGGATCAGCTCGCCGGCATCCACCAGGTCCGCGATTCCCGGCCGCGCCTCGTGCGGGCGCAGCCGGAAGTAGTCGCGCAGGCACTGCTCGGTTCCCACGCCGTGAGCCCGCGCGGCGATGCGGATCAGCTCGCGGCGCGCGTCGTGCGGATCGGGGTCCGGGGCGCGCGCTATCTCGGGCGGCAGCACGCGCTCCGGCAGGTCGTAGCGGCGCTCGAACTGCACGGTCCGGCCGGCGGACGCCACCTGGCCGGACCAGAAGAGGTACTCCACCGCGCGCTTGGTGGCCGACCAGTTCCAGCCCCACTCCTCCTTCTTCCGCGGAACGTCGTGCTTGAGCGCCGCTTCGATCTCCTTTGCGGTGAGCGGGCCCCGCGTGCGCACCTCCTCGAGCACCGCGGCCACCACGTCCGGCCGCTCGCGCGCGATGCGGCGCATGCTGCCCCACGCGTTGTCGTCGGCTCCGGCCATCCGCCAGCGCAGCAGCCGGTGCGTGGCCGGTGGGATGAACGACGCCTCGTGCGCCCAGTACTCCACGAGGCGTCGCGGCCGGCGCTGCGATGCGCGGTCGATGAGCGTGACGTCGTAGCTGCCGAGGCGGCTGAAGAGAGGCATGAGGTGACTGCGTGCGAGCACGTTCACCGAGTCGATCTGAATCAGGCCGATGCGATCGATCACGCGCTGGAGCTGGCGCATGGTCACGCGCCCGCGCGGCCGCGGATCGGCGAAGCCCTGCGCCGCGAGCGCTATGCGCCGGGCCTGTGCGAGCGAGAGCTTGTCCTGAGGGGCGGCGAGCACCTCAGCATGATGCACGGCGTGCCCGTCGTCACTCGGTCACGTCGTAGCGCAGCCCGCTCGAGCCCTCGTCCTGTCCCCAGTCACGGTCGCGGCCGATCCACAGCTGCGAGCTGCCTCCGCGCCAGCGCGCGTACTGGTAGGCGCGCCGCAGCGTGAGGCCGCGCCGCGGCACCTCCTCCTCCTTGATCAGCTCGCCGTTCGTGACGATGCGTCCCTCCGGCATGATCGGCTGCGGCGGGTCCTGCTCGTCCAGCATGGCGCGCACCTGGAGGTCGATCTGGTCCACGCCGCTCTTCACCGGCACGAGCGGCAGCCAGCTGTCGGGCGGGCGCTCGATGATCCGGTAGCGGAGCGGGTCGTCCGAGCGCTTGTTGGGCGCCGTGCCCGCCTCGATCGCCGCCTGCAGCTCCCGCTGTCGCAGCTCGCGCTCGGACTCGATCCGGCGCACCGGCCGGCCGTCCGGCCCAAGCACGATCCGCTCGACCGCCCAGGCCATGTTCGCCATGTCGTCGCGCGCGAAGCCCACCTCCTCGAGCGGCGGTCCCGTGAAGCTGTTCGCGAGCGCGGGGGCGAGCACGAACGGGTTGCGGCCCGCGGAGGCCCCCTCGAGCTTGAAGAGGTGGAACTGGCCCGAGGCGCCGTCCACCTGGTCGATCGACGGGATGCTCCAGAGGCCGCCGAACGTGTCGAGCACCTCCACGCTGTGGGTGAGGCAGACGGAACCCACCTCGAGCGCCAGCGGAATGACGAAGAAGTCGTTCCCGTAGATGAGCGCGAACTCCATGAACAGCATTCGCGTGAGGTCCACTGCCGCGGCGTCCACGCCGCCGAAGTGCACGTCAGCGTCCTCGAACTCCCACCAGCGGGCCGACGGCATGCCGCGGTAGTCGGCGGGCACCGGCATCGTGGACTTGTCGATGTTCGCCGCGGCCGGGTCGCTAACGCCCGCCATGAGGCTCACGGACCCCTGCGGCTGGAGGTCGAACTGCGCCCAATCGAGTCCGCTGCCGCGGTACTCGGGCGCCTGGAGGACTAGCTCGTCGCCGCCCATGTTCGCCGATGCGGCGAAGCGGTACTCGAGCCGGTCGGGTGCCCAGCAGGAGTCCGAGCTTCCCGGCACCGCCCCTGCGTCGAGCGTGTCCCACCAGGCGAGGAAGGCGTCCGCCGCCTTGTTCGCGCGCTTGCGCTCGTGGCGGTCGTCGTAGCGGGGCGTGGCGGGAAGATCGCCGCCGGCGGCCCGCACCGCCTTGATCGCGTCGCGCAACGCAAGCCCGTCCGGCACGCGCTCGGCCACGGTGTCCAGGAAGCGGGCGGTGGCGCCGTCCAGCTTCGCCCTCTGCTCGCGCGTCGGACGCTCGATGCACCAGTCGAGCAGGTAGTCCTCGCGCCGGAACGAAAGTCCGACGGCGTCGAGCTCGCGCCAGAACACGAGCCCCGATTCGGCCGCGAGACGCACGTTGGTCTCGCCGGGCTCGAGCGCCGGCTCGCTTTCCACCACGGTTTCGAGCGGGGTGGCGGTGGCGTCGTACGGGGCGCCGGTCACGTGGCCGGCGGGCACACCCGGCGCAACGCGGCTGAGCTGTCCCACGGTGGCCCGCAAGCGCGCCACCGCTGGCGAGCCGGCGTCCTCGCCCTGGAACTCGCCCACCTGCCACTGCCTGCCGAGCAGCCACAGCGGATCCGCCGTCCGGGCGTCGAGCCCCGGAAGCGAGCGGTCCCGCGTGCGCGACTCGATCCGGTTCCAGGTGGTGATCGAGGTCATGACCTTGTGGCCCCGGGCAGATCGGTGGTGATCGTCTCCTGCTGGAGGTTGTGGGCGAAGAACAGGGCGGGCAGGAAGTGGCCGAGCTCGCCGAGCGAGTCCGGGTCCACCATCCTCACCTTCGCGAGCTCGTGCGCCTCCAGCGCGATCGCCTCGATGGCCGCGACGCTCCACTGCTTGGCCTGGCGCGGCGGCACGCCGAGCAGGATCGACTGGGGCGCGCAGCTGGCGGGGGCGTCGTAGCCAAATGCCACCGCGGTGGTCTCGCGCTCGTTCGGCACCACCTCGATCCACTCGTCCACGAAGAGGCCGGCAACCGGGGCGGACAGATCCACGTTCTCAGCGCCCTCGAACACGAGCGACGTGCGGCCGCCCGCGGGCGGGTTGCCGTCGGACGTGGGAAGGGCGCACCACAGCTCGCCCGCGTCCGGCTGCGGGTACTGCGCCACCGCGAAGTCGCCGGCGGCGCCCCGGCGGCCGAGCGGCTGGACCACCGCAGAGTGAAGCCGCACCTCGGCGAGGCGCCCCATGCCCTCGCGCACGCGCGCGAGCCTCCCGATCCAGTCCTCCACCGCGTGCGGCGTGTTGCCGAGCAGCGCGTGCGAGTCCGCGAAGCTGAGGCCCTGCGGCGCCTGGAAGGGCGGCAGCACGCGGAACGCCTGGCCGAGCAGCGCCTGGATCGCCTGCACGAGCGCGGCGGCCGCGCCGGTCGCGGTGGGGTCGAGGCCCGTCACGAGGTCGTCGTATGCCTGCTTGCGGTCGTTCGCGAGCGCCAGCACGCGTGTGGCCTGCGCGTCGAGGGCCGTCTCGTCCTCCGATTCCGGCACGGCGCCCGGGATGCCGAACGCTGCCAGGCCGAGCAGTGCCTTCGCCACGTCCTCTGCGCCGCTCGCGCTGCCCATCGCGCTGATGGCGGTGTCGAGCGCGGTGGCGCACGCCTCCGCACGGTCGTTCTGGAGCGTCGCCATCACGACGCCGGGGTCGGCGCTGTCGAGCGGCCCCGCCAGGTCGCGCGCGTCGAGCGCCCGTCCGTCCACGATGAGCGCCCTGATCGCGGCCACCACCTCCGCGAGCTCCGGCAGGGTGAGGACGTTCGCGCCCCAGCGAGGGTCGCGTTCGAGCACGAGCTCGATCTCGCCCTGGAACCCGGGCTCCGCGGCGCGCGCCGCGTGCATGGCGCGCGCCTCGAGCTCGCCGGCCGCCGCGGCGCTCGTGGGCGTGGCGGTGTAGACCACGTCGAGCGGCTCCACGTTCAGGTTCTCGAGCGTGAAGCTCCTCCACAGCGACGCCGTGTGCGGATCGCTCGAGTCGTAGCGCGCCTGCCAGTGAACCCGCCCCGGCGGCGGTAGGAGGTGCGCGCAGATCTCGCTCAGCACCGGCTCGGCGATCGTCCGCGGGCTGGTGGCCGTGCCCGTCGCGGGCGCCCAGCTGGTCTTTCCCGCGTACGGGTCCGGCGACGAAGCCGAGCGCAGGATCCCCACTCGGTGGCTCACGCCCACGCCGCTGCGCCTCGGGTGGGCGAACTCGAGCTCGGGCGGCGGCGCCTCGCCGCGGTCGAGCGCCTCGAGGCTTCCGCCGGCGCGCAGCGGATTGCCCTGAGCGGCGTGGTAGATGCTCTCGGCCACCGCCACGTCGCTCACGGCGTCGGCGAGGTCGGCCAGGCCGTCGATCAGCTTGTCGATCGCCTGCTGCTGCGAGCTGCCGTGCGCAGGCAGGCCGCCGGTGCCCCACGGGATCGAGGCGCGGTTGCGCAGCAGCGCCATGCCATCCACCACGCTTCGGGCCGAGCCGTTCTGCTTGGCGGGGAGGAGCTTGCCCGCCTTCTCCGGAGCGAACGCGCGGAGCGCCGGCAGGAAGCCGTCGAGCCGCGGACTCGTGACATCGTGGAGCGCCCGCTCGAAGCGGTAGCCCATCATCGCCCCGAGGCTCTGGCCGCCGCGCATGCCGTCGAACAGCCAGTCCACCTCTCGCACGCGCTTGGACGAGATGTTCACGCCGAGCAGCTTGCCCGTGCCCTGGCCGGTGTGGGAGAGCTGCCCGCTTCGCATCACCGCCGCGGCGCCCGCGTGCGCGAGCGACGGGGTGTGCACCCAGCCCGCGGACTCCTTCGGCTTCACGGGCGCGCGCGAGGGCAGCGTCTGCAGGCCGCCCTCCGGCGCGAGGTTCTCCACCCAGCCGAAGGCGCCAACCTGCGCGCCGCTCGGGTGCGTCGTGCGCATCTCGTCGAGACGGCTGGTGGCCAGCGAGGTGACCCACGCGTCGAGCCTGTGCGAGTGCAGGTCGAGCGTGTCGCGGAAGAGCCGGTCGAGCTCGGCCGAGGGCACCGAGCTGAGGCGCTTCAGCTCCTGGAGGTACTGCTTCACGCGAGCGCTCGCCGGCCCGAGGCTCGGGTCCGGGTGCGGCCAGAGCGAATCCCCCAGCTGGCGGCCCGTGTGAGGGTCCGACTGGTGGAGCCGCCAGAGCGGCGTCTTCACCTGAGGGGTCACCAGCTCGGGCTCGTCGAGGTCCGCAGCGGTCACGGCCGGAGGGTGCTCGGCGAGCAGCACGGCGAAGGCCTCATCGGCGAGAAGCTCGAGCACGGCCGTGCGCGCGAGGAGCCACAGGAGCGGCCGCCGCTCGTCGCCCCCGAACGGCTTGCCCTTGGAGTCGTGGCCGGCGAGCAGCTCGGGGAAGGTCGCGCCGAAGAGCCAGGCGAGGTACTCGTCCACGAGCGGATCCGTGCCGGAGAGCGGCTGCTTCTGGATCAGCGGCGCTCGCAGCAGGGCCGAGTCCTCCGCATAGAAGGAGCGCGTGATCGCCGGCGAGGCGGTGAGGCCGAGCCTGTGGAACAGGTTGAGAAGCGCGGCGGAACGATGCTGGAGGTCCGCGCGGTCCGCCGCCTGATTCGCCGGGTCGGCGAGGGTGATCAGGCCGTCGAGGTACTCGGGGCCCATCAGTGGGCGCGCGGCGTAGGCGGCCGAGCGCGCGTCCGACGCGAGCACCGCGAGGAGGTCGGCGTCGGGATCCGCGCCCGGGAGCTGCGGCACATTCGACAGCGAGTCGAGCCAGAACCGGCGCAACCCGTCGAGCACTTGAACCGCCTTGTTGAGGCCGGCCCCGGCGCCCTGCGCGAGGCTCTCGGGCGGCGCGACGGGCAGCACTCCGTACGGCTGCGTGCCCACGCGGATCGTCGGCAGCGGCCCCGCCGGGCGCACGTACCGAACCATGTGCTGCTCGAGCGCGGCTCGCTCCGGCGCGGTGAGCGTGCCGCCGAAGAGCTGCTCGAGCGCGTAGCCGCCGCAGCCCGGCCACAGCACCGCCTGCATGAGCCCGGCACGCTGCGACGCCACTGCCGCCGCGCCCTCCACGTCCAGGAGGGTCTCGCCGGGCACGCCGAGCGCGCGCACCAGGTTGTGGCCGTCACTGCCTGCGGCGGGCGCCGCGCCGGAGGGATCGTCGCCGAGCCAGCCGGACGGCGCCGCCGTGTCCGACGTGCGGGCGCCGTAGCCGGAGCGCGTGCTGCTCGTGGAGTTGTTCGTGGGCGTGGCCGGGTCCACCAGGCCGAGGCCGTCCGAGTACTGATGCGCGCGCAGCAGGTCCTCGAGCGTGCCCGCGGACTTGGTGGGCTTTCCCGAGCGCGCGCCGGTGACGAGCAGCAGGTCGAGACCGCGCTCGATGTGATCGCCGTGGTCGATCTGCAGCGCGAGTCCCATGGCCAGCGCGCGCTGGAAGTCGAGCATCCAGCGCATCTCGTCGTCGATCCGCAGGCCGTGGAAGTTGATCGCGTGCGCCTTCGGCGAGGGACCCATCGCCACGTCCTTCACGATCTGCTTGCCCCAGTGCACGAACACCCGCTGGCCCCCGCGGTAGCCGATCGCCACGAAGCGGTCGGGAAGCAGGCGCGCGAGCGGGGCGCGGGTCCAGGTGGACGCACGCCGCGCGACGGAGGGAAAGCTCGGTGCAGGGTTGAGCGGGTCGGAGTCAGGCACGGGAGCGGCGGGACGCTGCGCGTTGTTCGTGGGACGCAGCTCGCGGGCCACCCACGCCGCACGCCTCGCGCTGAAGCGTCCCGACAGCTGTGCCCACGCCGAGCTCTCCTGGTCGGCGTCGCCGCCCGCGCGCCACCACTGCTCCCAGAAGTGACGTCCCCACTGCACCTCGGCGTCGGTGAGCTCGGGCTCGTGGCTGTCCTGGTGAATCTGGTCGGGATAGACGCGGATGAGGAGCCGCGCGCCGGACGGGCCCTTGGCGTAGCGCGTCTCGAGCCGCACGGGCAGCAGCGCGAGAGGCAGCGCGGCGTCGAGCGCGTCCACCTGCGGGTCCTCGAGCGGCTCGAAGCCCAGGTTGAGGATCTGCTGCTGCGCGCTCGCGATCTGGCCGGCGATCTGCTGCGCCTCCCTCTCGAGCTGCACGAGCTTCTTCTCGAGGGCCAGCCGGGCCCTGGGGTCGCGCTCCCGCTCGAGCTCCTGCTTCACCTGCTTCTCCTCGCCGGCCACCTGCGCCGCCTTCTTCTGAAGCTCGGCGATCTGCTCGCGCAGCGACAGCACCTGCGGCGGGTCTCCAACGGCCGGGCTCATGACACGAGGTCCCGCGCGTGGATCGCCACTCGCACCGGGTCGCGCAGCGCCACCGCCGCCACCTGCGCCGAGTCGGTGCCCCAGGCCGGGCCGCTCGTGTCCACCGGCGTGGCGCTCGACGGCGGCGTGGCGGGCGCGTACGACATCTTCGTGAGGTCGTCCTCCGTGTCCACGAGCTGTGCCCAGGAGAGGTCGCCCCAGGTCTGAGGCTGGCCGCCGGGCACGTTGTTCGTGCCCCCCTCCTCTTCCTCGAGCCCGTAGTGCGGCTCCGTTGGGTGCTGCTGGATCACGAAGAAGTAGCCCTGGCCGGCGCTGCCGCCGGTCTTCGCCTGCTCGCGGCTCAGGTCGAAGCCGAAGAACGTGAGGTCGGGGTCGAGCCTGCCCTCGAACACCGGCCACTTCTCGCCGCTGCCGAGTCCGCGGTGGCCGTTCGAGTCCGGGGCGGTGGCCTCGATGGCGAACACGCTCGCGTTCGGGAACCGCCGCAGAAGCTGCCCGCGCGCCACCAGCACGAGCTTGCCGAACGCGGCCGCGCCCTCTCCCTTCTCGAGTCGGCGGCTGGCCTGCCACAGGTGAAGCGGGCTGAGGTCGCGGAGGTCGGGCGGCGTGGTCTCGCCGGGCGGCGGAACGCGGGTGCTCGGATCCCAGAACTGCCGGAAGTAGGTGCCGCGCTGATCGGTTGGGTACTCGCGCCACAGGAGCTCGCGGCTCATCTCATGATTGAGGCCGATCATGTAGCTGTTGATGAAGCGGTTGTTCGCCTCGAGCACCGTCACCGAGTTGGGCGGCAGGTTGGACAGGCCGGGCAGCACGTACTCCTGCGACAGCTCGCGCAGCGAGGTGAGCATCGGCGTGGGGAACTCGGGCGCCGCCATGATCCCCTCGAGCGGATCCTTCGGCAACCAGCCGCGGGAGGCCGGCACCTTCACGCGCGAGGCCACGCGCGCGGGGATCGTCTTGTCGGGGTCGAGCCCGTTCAGCAGCTCCACCCTCACCTGACCGAGGTCGATCGCGGGCGGGCCCGAGGGGTCGGCGCGCTGGTCCCAGCCGAGACCCGTCTGCACCTCAACGGCCGATTGCTTGAACTGCCCGCCGTTCATCGGTCCGTCGAGATGGAGTGCGCCGGGGTTGCCCGCCTGCACCACGCTGCTCGTGACCGAGATGATCGAGGCCGTCTGCGTGCCGTCCGGCGCCTTCCGGGGCGGCAGCGCCGCATTCGCGTCCGAGTTGAGCCGCGCCACCGCGCTCTCCGGCCACTTGTGGCGCATTCCCGCGCGGCGCGAGAGCGGCCCGCGGCGGCGGGCGATCCGGCGGAAGGCGGGCGAGATGGCCGGCTCGAGCCGCGTGGCCCCTACGTCCGCGAACAGGGTTCCGCCGCTGGTCTGGATACGCGGGAGAGCCGGGCTCCCGAGCAGCAGCAGCGCGGCGTCGCTCGAGAGGCTCACGTAGCGGTTCTTGTAGGTGGCCTTCGCCGCCTGGCGCGCGAGCTGCGCCTGGTGAAGCGCCTGGTTCGCGCGGTCGATCTTGCCCACCTGCGCCCACGCGGACGCCATGAGCTGCTCCTGATGGCGCTGCACCACGAGCGTGCCGAGCGCGGCCGCGGCACGATTGCGCGGATCGAGGTTCAGCTCGGCGAGCCAGGGGATCGGCCGGCGCCAGTCGATGATCGCGGGGACGCTCGTGGCGGCGGCCGGCCAGCGTCCGTAGATCGGCGGCGGCACCTCGAGCGGGCGCGCCTGCTGCCCGGCGCTGGGCTCGCCCGCGCCCAGCAGCGCGCGCAGCTTGTTCACGAACGGCTTCACGGGCGGGTTGCCGAGGTTGGCGCCGGGCGCCTGCAGCGCGCCCTGCAGGCCGCCAAGATGCGCGCCCGCGGAGGGCAGCCCGCCGCCTGGCTGTGTGCCGTCCATCGCCTGCGCGCCCACCCCGGCGGGCGAAAGCATCGGCTCGAGCAGGCGGGCCAGGCTCTCGAAGTCGCCCTCGAGCCCGGTGCCGAACTCCCACGAGTAGTAGACGGGAAGCGTGACGGTCTGCTGCCCCTTCGTCCATGCCGGCGCGAGCGTGGAGGCGATCGTGGCCTCGCCGAGCCCCGCCGCGCGCCCAGCCTCGAACGCCGGCACGACGCAGGCGCGGTAGCGGCGCCCGGCGTGCAGCCGCCTTGGGCTCACCAGCCGACTCACCACGAGCTCGGGATGGGCATCGTTCTCCGCATCGAGCTGGCTGCCCGTGAAGTTGCCGGAAACGTGCACGTGCGCCCACGCCCAGCTGTCGTCGAGGTCGGGCAGCTCGATGTCCGGCACCGTGCGCGGGTCATCGCTCGTGGCGGCGCCGTCGAGCGTGATCGCCGGGCGGCCGGCCGGTTGGCGATTCTCCTCGTACGTCACGCCTTCGCGCTCCTCCACCACCACGAGCACGAGCCACGGGCGCAGCCGGTTTGAGGCGGCCGCGTAGGGCGAGAAGAGCCATGGCAGCTCCGGGCGGTCGAACTCGATTGCCGGGAACCAGTTGGGCGTCCAGTCGTTCGCGCCCGGCTTGGGCTCCACGCGCACCACCTGCTTGGGATCGATCGCCACCACGTCGCCGGGGCCGTAGACCGTGACGGTCGGGGTGGCCTGCGCTGCGCCTCCGGCCAGCTCGATGTCCACCTGGAGCGACGCCCGGGAGGAGCCGGACTCGCTGAACGTGCCGGTCACGCCCTCGGCCACGCCGCCGCGCGCGTAGGCGAAGTACGAGTAGGTGGCCTGGCTCGTGTCGACAGTCATGCGAGCTCGTGCGCTCCAACCACCTGGAGCGAGTCGGGGTCGGCGGCGCCGCGGCGTGCGGCTTCCGCCTCCGCGTACGTGTCGCCGCCCGCCGTCACGCCGGAGGGCGCGGCAAGGCCGTCCTTCGTGGCCACGGCGTACGGGGTGTCGCTCACCGTCACCGGCGCGTTGTGACCCGCGTAGCGCGCCTGGCCGCTCGTGCGCACCGCGCTCCGTCCGGCCGCGCCGCCGTTCGCCAGGCTGCTGAGCACGTCCGGGGAGATAGTCCCGGTCTGGCTGAGCGTGCGCGCCTCGGTGGGCGAGTCGATGATCACCTGCTTGTAGCCGAAGTTCGCCTGCGCCCTGGTGCCGGCGGTGAGACCAGGCGTGCCCAGGCTCAGCCCCGCCTTCAGGCTCTCGAATGCCGGACGGGAGAGCTTCTCGTCATCGCTCAGCTTGAGGAAGTCGCCGGGCGCGAAGTGGTCGCGCAGCTCAGTTTGCGCCGGCTGCGCGGTGCCCACGCTCACCGAGTCGATGCCGAACGTGTTGCGCCCGCCGGCGAGGTCCGCGTGCCCGTACTGCTGGATCTGGAAGTCGAGCGGCACCACCCGCTGGCGCACCGTGAGCGTGCCGAGCGGATGCACCACCACGTCGTCGCTCGGCGGCTGGTCGCGCATCGTCACGATCGCGCCCACGCCCGTGGGCGGGTTCGCGCTCCAGTTGTTCTTGTCCGCCAGAGCGGTGGCTAGAAGCGGCAGCGGATCCACGGGCGGCAGCGGCGCGGGCGGCGGTGGGTCGCCCACCGTGAGGTCGAAGCTCACGGACTTGGAGCAGCCGAGCACCTTGAACTCGGCGTTGCCCCACGCGTGCCACGGCTGCGGGCCGGTGAGGGTCATGCTCAGCGTGATGCCGCAGAACTCGTCGCCGTTGCGCTTGAGCTCGAGCTGCGCGCCGATGTCCACCTCGAACGAGAACGGGGAGAACTTGAGCATGCCGTCGAAGCTCAGGTAGCCCTGCACCGTGAAGTCGCCGACGGCGCCGAGGTCCTTCTCCACGTACAGGTCGAGCTTCGCGCCGAGCTGGAGGCTGTTCGAGGTGACGGCGAAGTACGCGTCGAGCCGCAGGCGTGGGTTGTTGCCGTCCGCGAGGGCGAGCGACATGCGGTCGAGCGACGGGAACTTCGGCGGGGGCTGGAACTTGGGGTTGAAGCCGCCGGCCGACATGGCGAACGTCGGCGAGTCGCCGAAGGAGGCGCGCATCGCCATCTGGCCGCTGAGGGGGAAGGTCACGACGCGCGAGTCGCGGAGCACGCCGTCGAAGGAGACCTCGCCCTTGTCGAAGTCGATCACGCCGAGGAGGTCGAGCTGGATCTTGAGGATCACCGCGTCCTCGTCGCCCTCGATCGGCGGCAGCATCAGCTTGAGCGTGCCGATGATCGCGAGCACCAGCGGCGACGGCAGCTGCAGCACGAGGCCGATGTCGAGCTCGACGATCGTGGGGCTGCCCCAGCCGATCGCCACCATCGGCCCGAACACGTACTCGTCCTCCTGCACCGGGAAGGCGTTGCGGAGGTCGCTGATGATCCGCGGCGCGTTGGCGGCGATGTCGTGCGGGAAGCGGATCGAGTCGAGCGTGCCGTCCTTCAGGCCCGAGCGCAGGAAGTCCGTGTTCATCCCGCGGTTGATCCCCACCAGGCCGCCGATGCCGTTGAGCGTGAAGCCGAAGCCGAGCTGGATCGGGCTGAACTTGGCCGCGAGCACGACGATCAGCGAGAAGCCGTGCGAGCCGTCCGGCATGCGCGTGGTGAGCAGGCCGATCGCGGTGATGTCGAGGGCCTGCAGGTCGAGCTCGATTCCGCCGCCGTACTGCTCCTGGTCCTCGTCGAAGAGCAGGAAGCCCCCGCCGCCGACCGGCCCGGCGTCCACCGACATCCCGAGTCCCGTGGGCGGCTTGAAGCCCACGTGCACCGCGAGCGGGCCGCCGTTGCCGTTGCGGTCCGACTGCGGCGCGAGGCCGGCGCGGATGCCCACTCCCTCCACGCTCGCCGCCACCGGCCCGATCGAGAGGCCGCCGTTCACCGCCAGTGCGAGCGTGAGCTCGGTCTCGTCGATGCCGAGCGTGACGATCAGCTCGTCGATCCGGATGATGTTCGCGATCGTGATGCCGATCGGGAGGTCCACCTCGAGGCTCCCGCTGCCCTTCAGCGTGAGACCGTGGGTGCTCGAGTACGACGCGTCGAGGGACGCCTGCGCCTTGATCCCGTCGGCCGGCAGGATGCGCTGGATGAAGCCGTCGCCGTCGCCCGCCTCCACCAGGATCAGCAGGTCGACGATCCCGATCTCGAACACGAACTCGCTCTGCGTGCTGATGTTCGCCGTGAACCCGAGGTCGAGCTCGGCCACGGACATCCGGGTGGCGCCCGGCGAGCCGAGCAGGATGAGGCCGTCGGGCGACTGGCTCACGCCGCTCGCCTTCAGCGAGAGCGTGCCGCTCGTCTCCGTGCCCGGCGTGCTCAGCAGCCCCACCTGAACGTCGAGCGAGTTCGGCGGGCGCATGATCGCGGCCACGCCGTCGCTGAGGGTGAGCGAGGTGTCGAGCTCGAGCGTCCAGCTGCCGAGTGTTCCCGTGAGAGCGCTCGACCCGACCAGGTAGGGCATCACCGCGATGCCGGGCTGCTGGGCCCCGGCACCCGGAACCGAGAACGCGCGGAGGCCGAACTCGCCGTAGGTGCTCGAGAGCAGCGACCCGTCCGTCTGCACGAGCGCCAGGCGCAGCTCGTGGCGGTAGTCCTGATCGCGGCCCAGCGCGTCCGCCACGGTGTCCGACTGCGATGAGGTCCCCATCGGCAGCCCGAGCTTTCGCCCCAGGCTTCCCAGCCGCTGGATCATCAGGTCGGCGTCGAAGTCCGTGGACCAGCCGTAGGCCTCGTCGAGGAGCGAGCTTGGCTTCGAGAACAGCTTGGGGATGCGGTCCCAGTAGACCGTTGGGATCAGGGCGTCGAGCTGGAACTTGCTCGCGTCCGCCTCCTGGTACACGAAGTCCACGAGCCCGGCCAGCAGCAGCACGTCGAAGGTCGGGCCGGCGCGCTCGATGAGGTAGCGCAGCACGAGGTAGTCGAGGAGGCGCACCGGCAGCTCGGTGGTGATGTCGCTCTGGGTGACGAGCTGTTGCATCGCGGCAAGGCCGTTCTCGAGGTCCTGCTCGAGCTTCACCACCGCCTCGATCAGCGGCACGAGATCCGCGGCCAGCTGAATCACGGCGTCGAGCTGGTCATCGTCGGTTTCGGCCGCCTCGAGGGCCACCACGCCCTTGCCCACGTTCGTCACGTCCGTGAGCAGCGAGGTGAAGTCCACGGGGAACGCGGTGGCCGCCGGGAAGTCGTATCCCAGCTCGCGCACGAGCTTGGTCGCGGCGGAGCCCGACGCGAGGTCCTCGAGCGGGGCGATCAGGATCCCCAGCTCGCGCAGCAGTGCGGCCTGGCCGGCGGGAGTGGGGGTGGTGTCGTCGGTGCCGTTCGACATCAGAAGTACTTCTCGATCCCGATCTGCTTGTCGCTCTGGATCACGATCTGCTTGGCGCGGTTGCCGTTGAAGTTGATCTTCATGTCGGAGAGCGGCGTGTCGTAGGCGCCGCGGTTGTATTCGGTGGCGATGATCGTCACGGCCTGGACGCTCGAGAGCACGTCCTGCGCCGTCATCGAGGGGAAGCGGTGGGACCGGTTCTTGATCTGCGCGAGCAGATGTGCGGCCACCCAGGCGTTGCGCTTGGGGAAGCGGAGGTCGTTGAAGATGTCGACCTTCGTCTCAATCGTGAGGGCGCGCCAGGCCTTCTCGATCTGATCGAGGATGTCCACGCGCTTCGACTCGTTCAGCTCGGTCCAGGGCGTGTCGCCGGTGATCATGGACGTGGTGGTCATCGCGATCTGGCCGAGCCCGATCGTCTTACCGCCCATGTACTTGCGGTCCACCCCGTTCCATTCGTTAAGGAACTCGCGAATGAGCTTGAGCTCCTCCTCCCGGATGTCGTGCAGATGCAGGTGGTAGTGCCCCTGGCCCAGGAAGCGCTGGATCTTCTCCTTGAGGGCATCCTCGCGAGGCGAGTAATCGCTGCCCGCGAGCTTCTTGCGGATCGCATCGGCACCCGGGCTGCCGTCCTTCGGCCGGCCGAACGCCTCCATGAACAGAACCGCGGCCACGAGCAGCGCGGGCACGCCGTTGGGCCCTGTTGAGGCCGCGGCATCCTTGATGTACTGGTTCATCTCGATGCAGATCTCGCGCATGGCGAAGATCTGCGACTTGGGCGCGGTGTTGGACTCGAGCTCCGCCTGCGTCTGCTCCCACTCCTGAGACGGGGCCTCCACCTGCTGGTTGAGCGTGAGCGTGACCACCTCGGTGTCTCCCGTGGTCACGACCACCTTCACCTCGTAGTTGCCCGGCCGGCCGGACATGAAGTAGAAGACGCCGTCCTCGGTGGTCTCGTGCTTGAGGATGAAGCCGTTGTCGGTGTTCGTCGCCGTCCAGGTGTAGGTGAGGTCGGGGGTGGTGCTCAGGCTCCCCACCGGCACGCTGTCGGCCGAACTGATCACCACGTAGTCCTGCCGCGAGTTGATCTCCAGTGGAGACGTGAGGTACGAGATGAGCGACCACTCGTCATTGATCGGGGGAGCGATCGCCTGGGTGGTCGCCTCGCCGAGATCCGCCGCGGCGAGCCCGATCGGTGTCACGTCCTCGGTGCGGTTGGGGTTCACGGGCCGGGGAGAGGCAGCTGGTTGTTGTAGGTGTCCCAGGCCACCCAGCTCGTGTCCAGGGCCCAGGTGATTCCCGACGACGATTCAGTCCGGTAAGGGGTGTTCTTCGGAATGGGGTTCGTGCCCGACACGCCGCGCAACCCCTTCCACTGTGCGGCCGTGAGGTTGATCCCCGCCGACATCCGCACGCGGTACCAGTTCGGCGAGATGTCGAACACCACGAACAGGTAGACCGCGCCGGGATCGTCGAGGACCTTGCGGCTCTCGGGATCCTGGATGCCCGCCACGAACTCGTGGAGGGTGCGCTCATAGGTGCCGGTGTTGCGGTGGTTGTAGCTCAGGCCGGGCGTGTCGAACCACTGGCCCGGCGGCTTGTCGTCGCTGTCCACCGCGAACCGCGCGCCACCCAGGGTGTAAGCGCCCGTCGGGCCCCCGATCTTGTCGCTCCCCGACGGCGTGGGGCTGAGCGGCCGTTCCCAGAGCCGCCTCATGCGGTAGATCGCATAGCGGCCGCTCACATCGGTCACGCCGCGGATCACCGTGATGTCCGAGTTGCCGTGGATGAACACCTGCGTGACGCTGCCGCTCGAGTCATCTACGGCGAGCGTGTTGCTGATGGCCGTGAAGTAGTGGAAGCTGCTGCGCGACAGGTAGTCGTCGGTAGGCGGCACGCCGTACATCAGGTCGAGAGACGCCACCCGTTCAGGTGATCGCACCCGTTCGGGGGGCGAGCGTGCGAGCCATAGGGCGACACTAACCACGCCTGGAAGCCGAATGCAAGCGTGGTGGCCGAACGTTTAGGCCAAAGGGTTAGGGACCCGTGATTCGGCGCTCTCCCGAGGACGTGCGGATGAACACCTGCCAGGGGTAGAACCTGAAGAAAGCCCGTGCAGAGGTCCTCATCTGCCGCGCGTAGCGGAGCACGGCGTCCACGTAGAGGGGCGACGGGTTGTAGTGGTAGAGCGCCTGGCGATAGCTCGCCGGCGCGCCGGAGCGGTGCAGATAGTTGGCGGCGCCGAGAATCGCGTCGTGCGGGTCGTCGACGTTGCCGCCCAGGCCGTACACGCGCCAGGTGGACGCCATGAACTGCATCGGTCCCTGCGCCCCGGCGGAGCTCGAGCTGCGGATCCGGTTGAAGTCCGTCTCCACGAGGTTCACGGCGGCGAGCACGTTCCAGCCGACGCCGAAGCGGCGCTGAGCGGCGCGGTAGAAGGACAGCAGCCTCCCGGCCGGCGCGGCCTGGCCGGTCTTGAAGCGGCGGTGCTTGGGGCTCGGCGGCGTGAGGCGCATCAGGTCACGCAGAGCCGCCACGCTGTCGGTGGCGGACCGGCGCAGCGAAGCGGGAAGGTACGGCAGCGTGCGCGAGGCGAGCCGCGGCCGCCGGGCGAGCAGGCGGTAGGCGCGCTGCACGTACAGCCCATCGAGGCTCACGGCGCCGGGCGGCGCGCCCTGCGACGGGTTGCCGCTGCCGAGCCAGTCGCCAATGGCGGCATCGAGGCCGTCGCTCACCTGGGTGAGCCGCGCGGCGAGCGCCTGAGGATCCTGCGGCAGGGGCTCGTTAGGCGCGGGCGGCGCCACCGCCGCGCCGGCTGTCGGCGGGTGCGCCTTCGACCCGCTGCCGCACGCAGCCACCACCACGAGCGCCACGGCGATCGCGACCATCACTGCCTTCCGCATCGTCTTCACAACACGGCGAGTTCTTCCGCGGAGCGGTGGCCAGACCCGTCGAACCTGCGCGCGCCGCGCCGACCCCGCGCTACTCTGCCGCGCGGCGAGGGGCTATGTGGCAGGGGAATGGCGAGCCATGAGCGTGACCCGGCGCGATCTGCTGCGCGCGGGCGCTGCCGGCGCGCTCGCGCTTGGGGCGGCCGGCCCGTTGAGCGGCGCGATCGCCCGTGCACTGCCGCCGCGTTCACCCGGGTCGCTGCCGGATCTCATGCGCGAGCCGGGGGAGCCCACCGAGGCGCTCCCGTTCGATCACATCGTGGTTCTCATGATGGAGAACCACTCGTTCGACTGTTACTTCGGCATGCTGCCGCGCCGAGGGCAGCGGCAGGCGGACGGCTTCACCTTCGGGGCCGACGGCCAGCCGGCGAACACGAACCCGCTCGACGGCGGCTACGTGCTGCCCTACCGCGCCACCACCGTCTGCCAGGGCTCCGTCACCCAGAGCTGGAACTCCACGCACGAGCAGATCGACGGCGGCCGGATGGACGGCTTCGCGAAGACCTCCACGCAGTCGATGGTCTACTGGACCGACGAGGACCTGCCCTTCTACTACTCGCTCGCGAAGACGTTCACGCTCGCCAACCGCTGGTTCAGCTCAGCGCCATGCCAGACGTATCCGAACCGGCGCTTTCTGATGGCGGGCACCGCCTACGGAAACATCTCCACGAGCAACTCGAGCTTGCAGGATCCGCCGCCGCCGAACGGCACGATCTTCGACCAGCTGTCGGCCCACGGGATCAGCTGGCGCAACTACTTCAGCGACCTGCCGTCCACCGGGATCATTCCGTCGATCATCGAGGAGCACCCCGCGAACCTCGCGCCGATCGCGTCCTTCTTCTCCGATTGCGCCGCGGGCACCCTGCCGGCGGTGAGCCTGGTGGATCCCGAGTACGGGCTTGCCGGAGAGGTTGGGGGACCGCTGTCTTCGCTGCCGCTGCCGCCGGTGGCCACCGCGGGCGGCGAGGTGTCGGCGCAGGGCGGCAGCGAAGAGAACCCGCAGGACATCCAGATCGGCCAGGCGTTCGCCGCGCGGGTGGTGAATGCGGTGCTGCGGTCGCCGGCCTGGCCGCGCACGCTGCTCGTGTGGACCTACGACGAGCACGGCGGCTACTACGACCACGTGCCGCCGCCGAGCGCCGTGCCGCCCGACGACATTCCGCCTGAGCTCGGGCCGGACGACGTGCCGGGCGGCTACGACATCTACGGCCCGCGCGTGCCGGCCGTGGTGGTGTCGCCATATTCGCGTCCGCACTCGGTCACGAACGTGGTGCACGACCACACCTCGATCCTCGCGACGATCGAGCACAAGTGGAACCTCCCTGCGCTCACAAAGCGCGACGCCGCGGCGGCCACGCTCGCCGACTTCCTCGACACGCGCCGCCCTCGCCTGCTCGAGCCGCCCGTGCTGGCCGACCCCGGCTCGCTCCTGCCGGGCGAGGAGAGCTGCGACACCAGCGACCCGGAGCTCGTAATCCACCACTAGCCCGGGCTGGCGGCGCCACGCCAGCCGGGTGTCGTCACCTAAGCATGAAATACGTGCGGTTAGGGCGACACCCGGATGGCGGGGCCGTGTGAAGACGCTTCCGTCGGCTGAACGTGGCGACTGTATACTCTTGCCGTGGCTCTGGCCTACATCGCCGCGGTGGAGGACGACGCGACGCTGGACCCCGTTCAGCAGCAGGTCTTCGAGGCCGCCCGGCGCCGCTTCACGTTCGTACCGGACGTGGTCCGCGTGCTCGCCCTGCGGCCGCTCGTGGCCAAGGCGCAGTCGGAGCTGCGCGACTGCCTCCTCAGCGACGACCTGAGCATTGGCCACCGGCGAGCCGAGCTGATCTCCCTGGCGGTGTCCGGCATCAACGGATGCGCCTACTGCGGCACCGCCCACGCCGGCACGATGGTGGCCCGCGGCGACCTCACTCCCGAGCAGGCGGCGCAGGTGTTCAAGGACTGGCGCGAGCTCGACCTTCCAGGCGAGGATCGGGCGATGCTCGAGTTCGCCGAGAAGCTGACGTTCCAGCCGGCGCATGTGGGGGAGGCCGACATCGGCGCCCTCCGCGCGGCCGGCTTCGACGACCTCGGGATCTACGACATCGTGCTGGTCACGGCCTATCGCAACTTCATCAATCGCGTGAACGACGGCCTCGGCGTTTCGACCGACAAGCTGCGCGGCCGCTTCGGGGACGACCTTGCGGACGAGATAGCGAGCGAGATCTGACATGGCGCTCTGGAACGCAAAGCTCACCGAGATCGTCATGACGGCGCGCGACCCCGCGCCCACGGCGGAGTACTGGGCGGGCCTGCTCGGGGGCGAGCCGGACGGGGACGCGGTGCTGCTGGGCGCCGGCACGAGGATCCGGGTGGCCGAGGGCCCGCAGGAGGCGCTCGCCGAGGTGCGCTTCCAGGCTGGGCCGGAGCTGCGCGTTGCCGCCGGCGGAGCGCTGATCGTCACCGACCCGGACGGCTGGCGGCTCCGCCTCGATCCGGTGGACGAGGTGGAGCCGTTCGAGCTCGCCTCGGCCACGCTTTCGCACTGCACGCTCGGGAGCCCAGATCCGCCGGCGCAGCGGGCGTACTACGAGAGCCTCACCTTCCTGCTGAGCGACCAGCTCGGGGACATGTTCTGCTGGCTGCGGCCAAACCCGGTCCACCACTCCATGGCGTTCGCCCGCAGTCGCGAGGCGAACATCAACCACCTCGCTGTGGAGCTTCCGGACAGCGCGGCCTTCATCGCGGCGATCGACCGCGTGGTGGCACAGGGCGAGAAGCTCGAGTTCGGCCCCGGCCGGCACATGGTGGGCAACAACCTGTTCGCCTACTTCCGTGATCGCCACGGCATCCGCTGGGAGCTGTGCGCAGAGATGCTGCGGCTGAACCCCGACCGTCCGCCCGGCCTGTTCACGCCGGAGGACCGCAAGAGGTCGGTGAACACGTTCGGGCCGCCGCCGCCGGAGAGCTTCATCAAGGAGCCGGGTGGGCCGGGGCCCGCCGCGCTCGGGGAGCCCATGACCGAAGGAGCCTGACGTGCCGCGCTCAAGCCCGATCCCGCTGGAGGAGTTCGAGCTCTCGATCAGCGATCCGCTGGCTGCGCGCTTCCTCCCGCCGGACGCCTACAGGTCCGAGGAGTTCTTCCGCTTCGAGCTCGAGGCGATCTGGGACCGAGAGTGGATCTGCGTTGGGCGGCTCGAGGAGATCGCGGACCCGGGCGACTGGTTCTCCATCGACATCGCCGGGGAGCCGCTGCTGGTCGTGCGTGCCGACGAGGACGAGGTGGTGGCGATGTCGGCCGTGTGCCGGCACCGCGGCATGATCGTGGCCGAGGGCAGGGGCAACTGCTCGAAGTCGTTCGTCTGCCCGTACCACCACTGGGCGTACGACCGCCGCGGGCAGCTGATCGGCGCGCCTCAGATGCAGGGCGTGGGCACCTTCGACAAGTCTGAGATCGCGCTGCCGCGCGTGCGCAGCGAGCTGTGGCGCGGCTTCATCTTCATCAACTTCGATGAGCAGGCGGAGCCGCTCGCGCCGCGCCTCGCGCCGCTCGAGCCTGTGATCGCCCCCTACCGGCCCGAGGACCTGCGCGGCGAGTTCCTGAAGGACCCGAACTACCACATGTACTCGGAGTTCGACTGGAACTGGAAGGTCTACATGGACGGCCAGACCGAGTGCTACCACTGCGACAAGCTGCACGGCACCACGGCGTGCATGATCAACATGGACCTGCTCGGCACCAGGGTGGGGGTGACCGACGCCGAGGTCGGGCTGTTCGACTACTTCATGAACGGGCGCTCGATCGACGCCACCCTGAACCACGTGGGGCGCGCGATCTTCCCGCCGATCGAGGGGCTCACCGAGGAGCAGCGCTGGGAGACCCACTCGGTGCTGATCGCGCCCAGCCTCTTCCTGCAGCTCCTCCCGGACAGCGTGATCGCGGTGTGCTGGACGCCCACGGGCTGCGAGTCGATGCGCTCCAAGCGCCACCGGCTGTACCCGCGGTCCACGCTCGATCGCGACGATTTCGTGGAGCGCCATCGCGAGGAGTCGAAGGCGGTGCGCGAGTTCGTGGAGCAGGACCTGTACGCGTTCGCGGGCGTGCAGCGCGGGCTCAACTCGCGCTTCGCCCCGCGCGGGCCGATCTCCTCGCGCGAGCGCGTGATGGTGGAGTTCAACCGCTGGCTCGTGAACCGCTACCGCGCCGCGGACGACCGCGCGCGCGGCGGCCTGGTCACAGCCGGCTGAGCTCCTCGAGCCGCATGTCGGTGACGAGCATGTGCGCTGACAGGTGCGTGATCGCGAGCGGCGGCTTTGCACGCTCGATCACGAGCTGAGGCGTGACGCCGCAGGCCCAGAACACGGGCTCCTCGCCCGGCGCCACGTCCACGTTGCCGATGGCGTCGAGTGGCTGGTCGAGATCGATCCCCAGCGCCGCCGGATCGCCGTGATGCACTGGGGCGCCGTGAAGCTGGGGATGGGCCTCGCTCACGCTGATGGCCAGCTCGACCTCGCCTATGCGGAGCGGCCGCATCGACACCACGAGCGGCCCGGCGAACGGCCCAACCGGACTGGTGTGGCGCGTGGTGGTGTAGATCGCGCCGCCGAAGCCGCGGCCTTCGTAGTCGAGTGCCACCCCAGCGCGCCGCAGCGCCTCCTCGAGGCTGAAGGAGCAGCCGAACGCGAAGGCCACCAAGTCGTCGGTCCAGATGGCGGCGAGGTCGTCCAGCTCGCCGGTGGCGATGCCGTCGCGGAACAGGCGGTAGCGAGGGACGTCGGTGCGCACGTCCACATCGCCGAGCGCCGGCAGCCGCGGGTCGCCGGGCTCCGAGCGGGCGAGCACCGGCGCCACTCGCGGATTGGCATCACACCATAAGGCGAACTCCTCCGCCCAGCCCGCGGGCAGCACCACGAGGTTGCACTGCACGTAGCCGGGCGCGGCGTTGCGCGTGGTGCCTCGCCACTCGCCGGCGCGCGCGGCTGCTCGGACTTCAGCAGGGGAGACATTTACTTGCGACACGCCTCGCCACTGTATACAGTTGCCACTTACAGCGCCAGCTTGGCCGATGAAGCCCGCTCCGTTCGCCTACCACGCTCCTGACCAGCTCGACGAGGTGCTGGCGCTGCTCGGCGACCACGCTCACGAGGTGCGGTTGCTGGCGGGCGGGCAATCGCTCGTGCCGATGATGAACTTCAGGCTGGCGGCGCCCGAGGTGCTGGTGGATATCCGGCGCGTGGACGCGCTCCGGCACGTGCGCCGCGAGGGCGACGGCACGCTTGCGATCGGCGCCGGCGTCCGCCAGAGCGCCCTGCTGCGCGAGCCGGTGGTCAAGGCCGGCTGGCCGCTCCTCACCGAGGGCGCGCGCCACATCGGCCACCCGCAGGTGCGCAGCCGCGGCACGGTGTGCGGCAGCCTCGCGCATCACGACCCCACCGCGGAGCTACCCGCCCTTGCGGTGGCGCTCGACGCGCGCATGATGCTGGCGGCCGCCTCCGGCACCAGGGAGGTGCCGGCGCGCGAGTTCTTCGTCTCCTACTACACGGCGGCGCTCGAGCCGGGCGAGATGCTGCTCGAGGTGCGCTTCCCCCCGTGTCCGGCGGGGGCCGGCTGGTGCTTCAAGGAGGTGGCGCGCAGGCGCGGCGACTTCGCGCTCGTGGGCGTGGCCGCGCTGGTGGAGGCGGGCGACGACGGCAGCGTGTCGAGCGCCCGGATCGTCCTGTGCGGCGTGGGCGAGCGGCCCTTCCGCGCGCTCGACGCAGAGGAGGCGGTGGCGGCCGGCGCGTCGTTCGAGGAGGCCGGGCGGCTCGTGGCCGACGCGGTGAGGCCGGTGGGCTCGATCCATGCCAGTGCGGAATACCGGCGCGAGTGCGCCGGCGTGCTTGCTGCCCGCGCGCTGTCCGAGGCGTGGGGGCGCGCCGGTGGCAGCTGAGATCGAGATCCGGCTCACCCTCAACGGCGAGGAGCGGAGCGCGAGCGTGGAGCCGCGGCTCCTGCTCAGCGACTTCATCCGGCACGAGGCGCGCCTCACGGGTACGCACGTGGGCTGCGAGCACGGCGTGTGCGGCGCGTGCACGGTGCTCGTGGAGGGCGAGCCGCAGCGCTCGTGCCTGATGTTCGCCGTGCAGGCCGACGGCGCGTCCATCGAGACCATCGAGGGCGTGGCTCCGGGCGGCGAGCTCGGGGTGGTGCAGCAGGCGTTCCACGAGGCGCACGGGATGCAGTGCGGCTTCTGCACGCCCGGCTTCGTGATGTCGCTCACCGCGCTGCTGCGCGAGTCGCCGGACGCGAGCGACGACGAGATCCTCGACAGCCTGAGCGGCCACCTCTGCCGCTGCACGGGCTACGTGAACATCATCGAGGCGGCGCATCTCGCGCGCGCGAGGGTGAACGGTGGCGCCTGAGGGCGTGGTCGGGCGCGCGCTGCCGCGGGTGGAGGACGAGCGCCTCCTGCGCGGTGGCGGCCGTTACGTGGATGACATCCATCCCGAGGGCTGCGTGGAGGCCGCCTTCCTGCGCAGCCCCTTCGCGCACGCGCGCGTAACAAGGGTCGATCTGAGCGAGGCGCTTCGGGCCCCCGGCGTGGCGGGGGCCTTCGACGGCGCGCAGGCCGCGGCGCTGGCCGGACCGCTCGTGTTCGACATGGCGCGGATCGTGCCCGACCCGGTGCGCCGCTCGGTGGACCCGCTCGTGCGCGTGCAGCCGATGCCCGCCCTGGCCACCGATCGCGTGACCTACGTCGGCCAGCCGGTGGCGATGGTGATCGCGGAGAGCCGCTACCTGGCCGAGGACGCGCTCCAGCTCATCGACGTGGAATACGACGACCTGCCCGCGGTGGTGGATCCTGAGACGGCGCTCGAGCCCGGCGCCCCGCTGCTCGAGCCCGAGTGGGGCGACAACGTGGCGATCGCGTTCAACTTCCGCAAGGGCGACGCGGATGCAGCCTTCGCGGGCGCGCACGCCACCATCGAGGAGCGCTTCCGCTCACACCGCTACACGGCGGCGCCGATCGAGACGCGCGGCGTGGTGGCGGCGCTCGACCCGTTCGACGGCCGCCTCACCGTGTGGGCGTCGAGCCAGACCCCGCACCTCATGCGCGACTTCCTAGCCGGCGCCCTCGGGTACGCGCCCGATCGAGTCCGCGTGGTGGCTCCGGACGTGGGCGGTGGATTCGGGATGAAGGGCTCGATCTACCCCGAGGACCTGCTCGTGCCGATGGCCGCACGCGAGCTGCGCCGTCCGGTGAAGTGGATCGAGGACCGCTCCGAGGACCTCGCCGCCGCCACCCACGGGCGCGAGCAGGTGCACCGGATCGAGCTGGCGGCGGACGCCGACGGCCGCATCCTCGCTCTGCGAGACGACATCGTGCACAACTCCGGCGCCTTCACCACCCTCGGCCTGGTGGTGCCTTACAACAGCTTCACCCACCTGCTCGGGCCGTACGACATCGAGTCCGTGGACGTGCGGATGCGCGCCGTGCTCACCAACACTGGCGTGACCGCTCCGTTCCGTGGCGCCGGCAGGCCCGAGACCGTGTTCGCGGTGGAACGCGCGATCGACCGCCTCGCTCGCGAGCTGGGCATGGACCCGGCCGAGCTGCGCGAGCGCAACATGGTGCGGCCGGATCAGATGCCGTACGCCACCGGCCTCGTGTACCGCGACGGCGCCGACCAGGTGTACGACTCGGGCGACTACCCGGCGCTGCTGCGCAAGGCGCGCGAGGTGGTGGACGCGGGCGAGCTGCGCGCTCGGTCCACCGGCGAGCGGCGCATCGGCGTGGGATACGCGGCCTACACCGAGGGCACGGGCGTGGGCCCGTTCGAGAGCGCGCGCGTGACCGTTGAGCCGAGCGGCCGGGTGGTGGTGCGCTACGGCGGCGCCTCGCAGGGCCAGGGCCACCGCACCACCCTGGCCCAGGTGGCCGCGGACGCTCTCGGCGTGCGCTTCGAGGACGTGGAGGTGCGCGGCGGCGACTCGGCCGAGCTGGCCCAGGGCTTCGGCACGATCGCGAGCCGCACGCTGGTGCTCGCGGGCAATGCCATCGCGGAGGCGGCGGGGGAGGTGCGCGAGCGGGCAAAGCGCGTCGCGGCGGAGATGCTCGAGATCTCGCCCGACGACCTCGAGCTGGCGGACGGCGCGTTCAGCCCGAGGGGCAGCCCCGGCACCAGGCTCGCGCTCGCGGATGTGGCGGGCTTTCTCTCGCCCTTCAATCCGGCGCGGCCGAAGGGCGAGCCGGCGGAGCTCGCGGCGGGCTCGATCTACCGCCCGAGCACGGTGACCTATGCGGCCGGCGTGCACGTGGCCGTGGTGGCGGTGGACGTGGCCACGGGAGTGGTCGAGCTGCTGCGCTACGCGGTGGCGCATGACTGCGGACGCGTGGTCAACCCCGCGATCGCCGACGGTCAGATCGCCGGCGGCGTGATGCAGGGCATCGGCGGCGCGCTCTATGAGGAGCTCGTGTACGACGAGGCGGGGCAGCTCGTCACGGGCAGCTTCCTCGACTACCTGCTGCCAACGGCCAGCGAGGCACCCGAGCTGCGGCTCACCCATCACGACGTGCCGTCGCCGCTCAACCCGCTCGGCGTGAAGGGGCTCGGCGAGGGCGGTGCGATCGGTCCGCCGGCCGCGATAGCCAACGCGGTGGAGGATGCTCTGCTCGACCTCGGCGTGGTGGTGCGGGAGGGGCCGCTCGGGCCGAGCCGCGTGCGCGAGCTCATCCGCGAGGCCGAGAGGGCTTCGCAGGGCAAAGTGAATACAGTAGGCTCTTAGTGAGCGAGATGAGGATCATCGTCGACCGCGACCTCTGCGACCTCCACGGCCAGTGCGTGCTCACCGCACCGGACGTGTTCAGGTTCGACGACGAGGGCGAGCTGCAGTACCTGCCCGAGGTGGAGGGCGAGCTGGTGGCCCGGGCGGAGGCTGCGGCGTCGATCTGCCCCACCGCGGCGATCGAGATCAAGCCGTGACCATCTCCTCCTCCGGGCGGATCGTGGTGGTGGGCGCCTCGCTCGCCGGGCTCCGGGCGGCGGAGCGGCTGCGCAAGGAGGGCTTCGGCGGCGAGCTGATCGTGATGGGCTCGGAGGACCACCTGCCCTACGACCGCCCGCCGCTGTCGAAGGAGCTGCTGAGGGGCGAGCGCGAGGCCCCGGACATCGCGTTGCGCGGCGGCGCGGACCTCGATGCCGAATGGCTGCTCGGTGAGACGGCTGCCGCGCTCGAGCTCAGCGCGCGCGTGATCCGCACAGGGTCGGGCCGCGCGCTCAGCTTCGACGGCCTCGTGATCGCCACCGGCAGCGCGCCGCGGCGGCTCCCGAACCTGGACCCCGACCTGCCGGGGATATTCGAGCTGCGCACGCTCGAGCACTCGCTCGAGCTGCGCGAGCACCTGGGTCGGCGACCGCATCTCGTGGTGGTGGGCTGCGGCTTCATCGGGGTGGAGGTGGCGTCCACCGCGCGTGCGCTCGGCGCCGCGGTGACCATCGTGAGCCTCGACCCGCCGCTGGCCATCGCGGGCGAGCTGATCTCGGGCGTGTGCGCCGGGATGCTCGCCGACCACGGCGTGACCCTCCACATCGGCCGCACGGTGAGCGAGGTGCTTGGCGATGGGCGCTTCGAGGGCGTGGTGCTCGACGACGGCACGCGGATCGAGGCCGACCTCGCGCTCGTGGCGGTGGGCGCCGCGCCGGTCACCGGCTGGCTCGAGGGCTCCGGCCTCGCGCTCCGCGACGGGGTGCTCTGTGACTCGTCCTGCGCGGTGATCGGCGTGGAGGGCGTGGTGGCCGCCGGCGACGTGGCCCGCTGGCCCAACCCGGTGTTCGACTCGGCGCCGATGCGCATCGAGCACTGGACCAACGCGGTGGAGCAGGGCGGCGCCGCGGCCCTCACGCTGCTTCACGGCTCCGGTGCGGACACCGTCTACGCCCCGGTGCCGAGCTTCTGGTCCGACCACTTCGGCACGCGGCTCCAGTCCGTGGGCCTGCCGGCTCTCGCCGACGAGACCACTGTGGTGGATGGTTCCCTGGAGGAGCGGCGCTTCGTGGCCGCATGCCGCCGCGACGGCAAGCTCGTGGGGGCGATCACCTACGGAATGCCGAGGGGCCTGCTCAAGTACCGCATCGCCCTCGCGCGCGGAGAGCCCAGCGCCCCCGAAGCCTCGCTGGCATCCTGAAAGGGATGGCGGAGGCCGTTGACGACAGAATACACTTGCCCGTATGGAGGCTGGCCTCATGAGCGCGCCGCACCGGCGGAACGGCGGAGCGCCCGGCGATGCGCGAATCCAGCTGGCGAACGAGTTCGCCTCGGTCACGGTGGAGCTCGACGTGACCGCGAACGGGCCGCGCCTGCGCATCGAGAACCAGCAGAACCGGCGCGTGGTCTACCTCGATCCGCTGGAGCTCGCGAGCCTCACCTGGCTCAATCACGACAGCCTCGGACCGTTTCTCGATCCGAGCCGGACCGGCTGGAGCAGCCACGAAGGAGCGCCCGATGACGCTGATGTCTGATCCCGCCGGGTTGATCACAGACGACTGGCGGATCCACGGGTCGATCTACAACGATCCCGAGATCTTCGCGCTCGAGAAGGAGCGCCTCTTCCACGGTCCGTGGCTGTACGTGGCCCACGAGAGCGAGGTGCGCGAGCCCGGCGACTACAAGACCACGTACGCCGGCACCCAGCCGGTGATCGTGGCTCGCGGCGCCGACGACGGCGAGCTGCGCGTGCTGCTCAACCGCTGCCGCCACCGCGGCTCGATGGTCTGCCAGGACGAGTCGGGCAACGCCAACTACTTCCGCTGCCCGTACCACGGCTGGACCTACCGCAACAGCGGCGAGCTCCGCGGCATCACGTACGACGACGCGTATCCCGACCTCGAGCGCGAGTCGCTGGGCCTCGTGAGGATGCCGCGCGTGGAGAGCTTCGCCGGCTTCGTGTTCGCGAGCTTCACGGAGGACGGGCCCTCGCTCGCCGAGTATCTGGGCAACGCCAAGCCCTACCTCGAGATCGTGTCCCAGCAGGGCCCGAGCGGCATCCGGCTCTCCGCCGGCTCGCACCGCCTCACCTACAGGGGCAACTGGAAGCTGCAGGTGGAGAACACGATCGACAACTACCACTTCGGCTTCGTGCACCGGAGCTTCCTCGAGGTGCTGGCCGACCGCATCGGGGAGGCGCCGCCGATCGTCAAGAACATCCTCCACAACCCCGAGTGGCGCACGATCGATCTCGGAGGCGGCCACTCCGTGCATGAGTTCGGCGATCCGCACACCGGCAACAACCAGGGCCAGCTCGGGGACCTGCCTTTCAACCTGATCGTGTTCCCCAACCTCTGCTTCGTGGGCGCGCAGCTGCGGCATGTGCTGCCGCGCGCGGCCGACCGCACGGAGGTGCGCCTCTACCCGATCCTGCACGAGGGCGAGAGCGACGAGGACAACGCCGCGATCCTGCGCGTGCACGAGGGCTTCTACGGCCCGGCCGGCATGGGCGGGGTGGACGACATCGAGGTGGCATTCGACCGCGTGCACGCGGGCATGGAGGCCACCGAGCAGGACTGGCTGATCATGAGCCGCGGCGCACACCGCGAGCAGCCGGGGGAGAACGGCACGCTGATCGGCCATGCCGCCGACGAGGTGCCGCAGCGGGCGTTCTACCGGCAGTGGCGCAGGCTGATGGGGAGCGCCGCGTGAGCGCCACGGATGCCGGCGTGGCGACTGAGCGCGACGTGCGCGCGGTGGAGGAGTTCCTCTACCACGAGGCCGAACTGCTCGATTCGCGCCGCTACCAGGAGTGGCTCGGCCTCTACACCGAGGACGCGATCTACTGGATCCCTCAGGGGGACGAGCCCGACCACGTGCATCACGTGTCGATCGCATACGACGACCACCGCCGCCTGCACGAGCGCGTGCTGCGCCTCGAAAGCGGGTTCGCGTTCTCGCAGGACCCGCCCTCTCGCACCTGTCACGTGGTGGGCAACGTGCGCGTGGTGGGCGAGGTGGAGGGCGACCTGGAGGTTCGCTCCAACCTCGTCCTAGCGGAGATGAGGAGAGGTGTGCAAAGCGTCTATGCGGGGGAGATAACGCATCGGCTGGTTCCGACCGGCGGATCCTTCATGGTGCGCCGGAAGACGATCCGATTGATCAACAGCGACATTCCACTCAGCAACCTGACCTTCCTCGTATGAGGTATTCGGGCTACAGTAGGCGGCCGTGAGAGAGACCACCGATCTCACGGACGTGAAGCTCCAGACTGGTCTGAAGGAGCGCCGCATCACCGCCGATTACGTGGCGGAGGCGTTGCGCGAGGCGATCAACAGCGGCGACCTCGCCGACGGCGCGGTGCTCAACCAGGCGGCCATCGCGTCCCACTTCGGCGTCTCGCGCGTGCCCGTGCGCGAGGCCATGCGCCAGCTGCAGGCCGAGGGCCTCATCACCACGCGCGCACACCGGCTCGCTGTGGTGCGCTCGCTTTCGCTCGACCGCATCGTCGAGATCTACGACCTCCGCGCGCTCCTCGAGGGCTACGTGACGGAGCGGGCGGTGCCGAACATCGACTCCGCGCAGCTCAAGAAGCTGAACGCGCTCGAGAAGGAGATGCGCGGCGTGTCCGACCACGCCCGCTGGCTCGAGCTGAACGCGCGCTTCCACCAGATGCTCTACGAGCCGGCCGAGGCGGAGGTCACGCTCGAGCTGATCGATCAGCTGCGTGCCCGTGCGGAGCGCTACGTGCGCCTGTGGAGCAAAGGCCCGGGCATCCACCGCCCCAAGGAGGCAGGCCGCGAGCACGCCGGCATCCTCAAGCTGGTGGAGCAGGGCAACGCCAAGGGCGCCCGCAAGGCAATAGAGGAACACGTGCTCCACACCCGCGACCGCGTGATAGAGCGCGGCAGGCAAGAAGCAGCACGCAACGGCGACAACGCCGAGCAAAGCTAACTCCCTACTCCCACTCCGGACTCCGCCACTGGCGGGGCGCCCGCACCTTGCCCTGCGGTGCGAGAATGTATACAGTTGTCAGTAAGCTCGCTACTGACCCTGGATGGAGGGGTGATGCCACTTCCCTACTCGCGAGGAGAGATAAAGGACCGCGCGCGCACCGAGTGGGCGGGCTGCTGCAACGTCACGCTCCCGTCTTTCAATGAGGACTTCAGCGGGCTGAACGAGGCGGGCATTCGCCACGACGTCGAGCACGCGGCGGAGCTCGGCTACTGGGGCACGCTCGTGGCCTCCGAGTGCGGCACCACGCTCGACGAGTACATCCAGTTCATGGAGATCGCGGCGGACGCCGCGCCCGAAGGCTTCAAGCTCGTCGCACACCTGAGCTTCTCCACAGTGGACGAGGGGGTGAAGGCCGCGCAGGCGGCCGAGGCGATCGGCCTCGAGGCGGCGCTCCTCTCCTACCCGCCAATGTTCGTCCCCAAGTCGTCGAACGAGATCGTCGAGCACACCCGCTACGTGGCCGGCAAGACGGACATCGCGCTGATCCTCTTCGGAGTCGCCACCTGGGGCTTCAAGCCGCTGCACCCCGCCGGCTTCCCAATGGACGCCCTCGAGGAGATGGCCAAGTTCGAGACGGCGGCCGCGCTCAAGTACGAGGGCGGCGGCTCGGCCCTGCACTCGGCGTTCGCGGAGGCGCACAAGCGCTGCTCCGAGCACGTGATCGTGATGAACCCGATGGAGATGCACATGCCGAGCATCGTCGAGAACTACGGCGTGCGCTGGTTCGGCACGAGCGGCTACGAGTCGTTCGGCGATCGCGTGCCGCGCGTGCTGGCGGCGCTCTCCGAGGACCAGTTCGACGACGCGATGGAGATCTTCTGGAGCTACCACCCCGGGCGCGAGGCGAAGGGGCAGTTCCACGCGAGCTTCGCCGGCGCGCACTTCATCCACCGCGTGGGCTGGAAGTACCTCGGCTGGCTCCAGGGCATGAACGGAGGCCTCCTGCGGATGCCGCACATGCGCCTCCAGCCGGGGCAGATGAAGTCACTGCGAGCGGGCCTCGCGGCATCTGGATTCGACCTTCCGAAGGACGACTCGGACTTCTACGCGGGACGCATCCAGGCATGAGCCTGTTCCTCGGGTCGGAGGACGTGCGCGCGCTGGCGACGCAGGACGTCCTGATGGATGCGGCGCGCGCCGCGGTCCGGGCCGAGAGCGAGGGCGTGGTGGTGATGCCGCCGCGCCTGGACGTCGATCTCCCCACCGGCTTCCTGAGGGTGATGCCGGCGGCGATGGGCGAGGTGATGGGCGTGAAGGTGATGACGCTCGTGAAGGGACTCGGCAACCGCTACCTGCTGCTGCTCTACAGCCAGCCTTCCGGCGAGCTGGTGGCGTTGCTCGACGCGGACGAGATCACGCGCCTGCGCACCGCCGCCACCACCGCGCTGGCCGGCCAGATGCTCGCGCCCGGGGGAACGTCGCGGCTCGGCGTGCTTGGCAGCGGCTTCGAGGCCGAGAGCCATCTGCGCCTGCTCGCGCGGATGTGGCCGCTCAAGAGCGTGACGGTCTACAGCCCCACGCCCGAGCGGCGGCGGGCGTTCGCGGCGCGCATGGCCGAGGAGCTTGGGGTGAGCGTGGTTGCGGTTGAGCGTCCGGAGGACGCGGTGTGTGAAGCAGAGGTGTCGGTACTCGCCACGAAGGCGACGGCGCCGGTGGTCGACGGAAGCGCGTTCCCCACTGGGGCCGTGGTCCTCTCGATCGGCTCCACTCGCCCGGATCTCCGGGAGCTCGACCGCAACGCGTTCGGCCGTGCCGGCGCAGTGCTGGTGGACGACGCCATCCAGGTCCGGCGGGAGTCCGGCGACGTGATCGACGCACTCGGGTGCGGCGCGCTCACCGGCGAGGAGATCGTGTCCATGGCGGAGGCGAACGGTGACGGCGCGCGGCTCGCGCGCGGCGCAGCCGGGCGTGACCTCCTCGCGTTCAAGTCGGTGGGCACCGCGGTGCAGGACCTCGCGCTCGCCGGGAGCATGCTCAAGGCGGCCAAGGCCGAGGGGCGCGGCCGGGAGCTTGGAGAGTTGACGAGCCTGAAAGCGTTTGCGCTCTCCTCCGGCAACTTCCCTCCGGTGACGAAAGGAGCGGCGTGAGCGAGCGCGCGCTTGTTGGTTGGGAGAAGGCGAGCGGCACCTACTACGAGATCTTCGGGGCGAGCTCCGGCGGCGCGCCGCCGCTGCTGTTCATTCACGGCGGCGGCGCCACCGGCGCCTGCTGGCGGGCCACCGCCGACGGCCGCGTGGGCTGGGCGGACCAGCTCGCCGAACGCGGCTACGAGTGCTGGCTCACGGACTGGCCCGGCACGGGACGCTCGGGCAATCGCAACGGGCTCGACATCGAGTACGGCGACGTGGTGGACGGCTACCGCCGGCTGCTTCGTGATGTGATCGCCCAGCCCGCGGTGGTGGTCTGCCACTCGATGGGCGGAGCGGTCACCTGGCAGCTCGTCCAGCACGAGTCCGATCTGGTTGCCGGCGTGGTGTCGGTGGCGGGCGCGTATCCGGCCAACGTGGTGGCGAAGTCCGAGGTGGTGTCAGACGATGGCGATGTGGCGGAGATCGTGTTCGCGGACACCGGCGTGCAGATGACCGTGGATCGCCGCGTGATGAACCTCTACGGCGACGGCTACATCTACCAGCAGGGCATCGCCACGAGCACGCGCTTCCCGATGGACAAGGTGGATGAGTTCCGTGCCGCGCTCGTGGGGCTGCCGCCGAAGATGCTGCTCCAGCGCCTCGGAGTGCTCGAGGGGATGCCTGTGGTGGACCAGCCCGCCGGCTTCCAGGGCAAGCCCATCCGGTTGATCGCCGGCGGCGAGGATCCCGCGCACACTCGCGAGATCGAAGAGCGCACGATCGGCCTGCTGCGCGGCTGGGGCGCCGACGCCGAGCTGATCTGGCTGCCCGAGCGCGGCATCGAGGGCAACGCTCACTTCCTGATGGCCGAGGAAAACAGCGACGAGATACTCGAGGTGCTGGTGGAGCAGCTCGAAGCTGTCGGCGCGCCCGTGGCATGACCGGCTCCGCCACGCGCTACGGGTCCGACGCAATCGTCGACCTGATGATCGAGGCGGACATCGAGCACGTGGCCTTCAATCCCGGGGCGAGCTTTCGCGGCATCCATGACTCGCTCGTGCACACCGACGGCGCGCCGCAGATCGTGCTCTGCATGCACGAGGCGGTGAGCGTGGCGGCGGCGCAGGGGTACGCGAAGGCCGCCGGCAAGCCGATGGCGGTTCTGCTGCACGACGTGGTGGGACTGCAGAACGCGAGCATGGCGATCTACAACGCGTGGTGCGACCGCGTGCCGATGCTGATCATCGGCGGCACCGGCCCCAAGTCGAAGGCCGCGCGGCGGCCGTGGATCGACTGGATCCACACCGCAACCGTGCAGGCCGAACAGGTGCGCAACTACGTGAAGTGGGACGACGAGCCGCACGACATGGGGTCCGTGGCGGAGTCGTTCGCACGCGCGTACACCACCACGTGCGCCGAGCCGGCCGGACCGGTGTACCTCTGCTACGACGTCGATCTTCAGGAGGATCCGCTGCCGGAGAACTACGCGGCGGAGCCGCTCAGCGGGTACGCGATGCCGGCCGCGCCCGCGGCGTCTCCCGAGGATCTCGACGAGCTGGCGGCTCTGCTTCGCACGGCCGAGCGCCCGGCGATCATCGCGGGCTACGCCACCGGCGTGGATGCGCTCGCCGACGCGCTGGGCGCGCCCGTGATCGACAAGGGCTTGCGCCTGGCGCTGCCGACTTCGCACCCGCTGAACGCCACCGGCGTCGACGGTGTGCTCGAGGAGGCCGATGTGGTGCTGGCGCTCGACGTGGACGAGCTGCGCGGCCCGCTCGGCACCTCGCCGTCGTGCAAGTTGCTGAATGTGTCGCTGGGACACCTGCGCCTGAGGGGCTGGGCACATGACTACGGGCCGCTGCAGCCGGCGGCGATGCACGTGACCGCTTCTGCTGACTCTGTGGTGGCGGGGCTCGTGGAGAGGATGGGGTCGCAGGTCGCAGGTCGCAGGTCGCAGGTCGTGGGTCGGATTGCCGAAGCTCGCGAGGGCTGGCGCGGTGCTGCCGCCGGTGCTGAGGCTGAGGGTTGCGTTCCGCTGGAGCGGCTCGTGTTCGAGCTTGGTCGCGTGCTCGAGGGCGAGCGCTTCGTGCTCGCCAACGGCACGAACGAGCGTGTCGAGCACCGGCTCTGGGACCTGAGCGAGCCGGGGCAGTACCTCGGCTGGCACGCGGGCGGCGGCCTCGGCTATGGCGTCGGCGCGACCATCGGCGCTTCGCTCGCGCTCGGTCGCCACACGATCAGCGTGAGCGTGCAGGCGGACGGCGATCTTCTCTACACGCCGTCCGGGCTCTGGACGGCCGCGCAGCTCTCGCTGCCCACGCTGTTCGTGGTCCACAACAACCGGCAGTACGGCAACACGGTCGAGCACTCGGCGAAGATCGCAAGCCGGCGCGGCCGCTCAACTGATAAGCGCTACGAGGGCGCGGGCCTGGGCGAGCCGGCCGTCGGCCTCGCGCAGCTCGCGCAGTCGTTCGGCGTGTGGGCCGGCGGTCCGGTTGCCGACCCGGACAGCCTGAAGAAAGCGCTGGAACAGGCGCTGGAGGTGGTCCGCTCCGGACGCCCCGCGCTCGTCGACGTGCTCACACCTGGATTCTGAAAGGAGCGCAGATGACCGACACGATCACAGCGGATCCCGTCAGTCGCTACGTCGGCAGGCGCCAGTTCCGCAATCTCGTAGGCGGCGAGTTCGTCGGGGCGGGCAGCGGCGCCACAAGCGAGGTGGTGGATCCCTCGACCGGAAGCACCGTGAGCGAGGTGCCCGAGAGCTCGCGCGCGGACGTTGAGCTGGCGGTGGAGGCGGCTCGCAGGGCGCAGCCCGGCTGGGAGGCGATGGGCGTGGACGGCCGCAGCGCGTGCTTCGCGCGCTTCGGCGAGCTCCTGCAGGAGCGCCGTGAGGAGATGGCGATGCTAGACGCGATCGACTCCGGCAACCCGGTGAAGGCGATGCGCATCGACGTGGACATCTGCATGCCCTACATCGAGGGCTGGCCCGCTATGGCGCGCACGCTGCGGGGCGAGGTGATCCCCGCGAGCCCCGGCAACCTCCACTACACGAGTCACAGGCCCTACGGCGTGGTGGGCCGCATCACGGCGTTCAACCATCCGGTGATGTTCGCGGCCACGCGGCCGCTACCCGCGCTGATCGCGGGCAACTCGATAGTGATCAAGCCCGCGCCCCAGACGTCGCTGTCCACGCTCGGGCTGGCGGAGATCTTCGCCGAGGCGTTCCCGCCCGGCGTGGTGAACGTGATCACGGGCGGCGCCGAGGCGGGCGAGGCTCTCGTCACCCACCCGGTGGTCAAGCGCATCGCGTTCACGGGCTCGGTTCCCACCGGCCTCCGCATTCAGCGCAGCGCCGCGGAGTCGGGCCACGTGAAGAACATCTCGCTCGAGCTGGGCGGCAAGAACGCGATGGTCGTGTTCCCCGACGCGGACCTCGAGGAGTCGGTGGAGGGTGCGATCTTCGGGATGAACTTCAACGTCTGCCAGGGTCAGTCGTGCGGCTCGAACTCGCGCGTGCTGGTGCACCGCAAGCTGTACGACCAGTTCGTCCAGCGCTCGGCCGACAAGCTGCGCGAGTACCGCGTGGGCGTCGCGTACGAGGACGCCACCGACATGGGACCGCTCGTGAGCGCGCAGCACCACGAGCGCGTGAGCGGATTCCTCGAGGCGGGGGTGAGCGAGGGCGCCACGCTCGTGGCCGGCGGGGACCGCCCGGAAGGCACGCCTTCCGGCGGCTACTTCATGACGCCCGTGGTGTTCGCGGACGTCGCGCCGAACATGCGCATCGCGCGCGAGGAGATTTTCGGCCCGGTGATGAGCGTGCTCCCGTGGGACGACTACGACCAGATGATCCACACCGCCAACTCCGTGGAGCTCGGCCTCACCGCGAGCGTGTGGACCAATGACCTGCACCTGGCCCACAAGACGGCCGAGCGCATGGACGCCGGCTACGTGTGGGTGAACGACTCCACACGCCACTACTTCGGCACGCCCTTCGGCGGCACGAAGAACAGCGGCACCGGGCGCGAGGAATCCACCGGGGAGCTGATCAGCTACATGGAGGAGAAGGTGGTGCACACGCGCCTCAAGGACCCGGCCGCGGCGTTCGCGCGCTACAGCGACTAGAGGAGGACTCGCCCGATGGAAAACCCGCTGTTCGATTACAGGCCGAGCGTCGAGCATCCAAAGCTGGAGCTGCCGAACGGCGCGCGCGTGGCCGTCTACTTCGCCGTGAACGTGGAGCACTACACGTTCGGGCAACCCGCGCTCAGCCTCGCGCAGTTCACGGCGCAGCTCGTGCCGGACCCGCTCAACTACGGCTGGCGCGACTACGGCGCGCGCGTGGGCGTGTTTCGCCTGATGGAGATCCTCGAGAAGCACGGCGTGCCGGGCACCGGCGTCCTCAACTCCGAGGTGTGCGAGCTCTACCCGCAGATCATCGAGGAGGGCAAGAAGCGCGGCTGGTCGTGGGTCGCCCACGGGCGCAACAACTCCACGTGGCAGGCGGGCTTCGAGCCCGACGACGAGCGCGCGTACATCGAAGAGGTGGCGAGCACGATCGAGCAGTCCACGGGGCAGAGGCCGAGGGGCTGGATCGGCCCCGCGCTCACGGCCACGATGAACACGAACGACGTGCTCGCGGAGTTGGGCTTCACCTACTCGCTCGACTGGGCGAACGACGACCTGCCGTACGACTTCAACGTGAAGAGCGGACGGCTCGTGTCGGTGCCCTACAGCGGCGAGGTGAACGACATCCCCGCGTTCGTGATCCACAACCTCACCGCGCGCGAGTTCCGCGAGATGCTGATCGGCCAGTTCGAGCAGCTCTACGAGGAGGGGGGCCGCGTGATGGGCGTGGGCATCCACCCCTTCCTGGTGGGGCAGCCGTTCCGCGCGCGCGAGTTCTCGGCCGCACTCGAGGAGATGGCGGGGCGCGACGGCGTGTGGCTCACGACGGCCGACGAGATCGCGGACTGGTACCGCGACGCCACGAGCTGATTGGAGGAACCATGGGACAACTTGACGGACAGGTAGCGATCGTCACCGGCGGCGGCTCCGGCATCGGGCGTGGCGTGGTGGATCGCTACATCGAGGAAGGCGCCCGGGTCGCGGTGGTGGACATCGTGCAGGAGCGGCTCGATGACGTGAAGACGCAGCACGGCCACAACGCCATCGGGATCCTCGCCGACGTCACGAAGATGGAGGACAACCAGCGCGCCGTCGCGGAGACGGTGAGCGAGTTCGGCAAGCTCGACACCTTCGTGGCGAACGCGGGCCTCGGCGACGCTTTCCGCGAGCTGATCGACATCCCGCCCGAGGACGTGGAGAAGGTCTACCGCGAGATCTACGACCTCAACATCATGGCCGTGATCATGGGCGCCCGCGCGGCCGTGGCCGAACTGGTGAAGACGCGCGGCAACTTCATCATCACCCTTTCGAACTCGTCCTTCTATCCGGACGGCGGCGGCGTGATGTACATCGGCTCGAAGCACGGAGCGCTCGGCGTGATGCGTCAGCTCGCGCACGAGTTCGCGCCGCACGTCCGGGTGAACGCGGTGGGCCCCGGCGCCACGCGCACGGACATCCGCATGCCCGCGTCGTTCGGCCTGGACGAGAACGGCCAGCGCATCCGCACGCACACGCACCCGAGCAACAAGGACGAGGCCGTGGAGGCGGTGGTGCCCCTCGCGCTGCACGCCGATCCCGAGCAGCATTCGGGCGCGTACGTGCTGCTGGCCTCGCGCCGTGACGGCCTCGTGATCTCGGGCGCCTGCATCAAGACCGACGCCGGCCTCGGCATTCGCGGCCTCCGCCGTGTGCGCGGCGGTGACGACCTGCCCGAGCGGCTCGGCGTGGCCGTTGCCACGTGAGAATCGCCGTCCCCGACCTGATTTCGAACTCCTACTTCCCGGGCATCGCCGCGGTGGAGCTCGGCTGCATGCGCGACGAGGGGATCGACGCGAGCGTGGAGCTGCTGTTCCCCGTTGACACCGCGTACCACGCGCTCGCGGCGGGTGAGATCGACGTTGTGGCCGGCTCCGCGCATTCGGCGCTGGCCGCCTTCCCCGAGTGGCAGGGCGTGAAGTTGCTGGCCGCGCAGGCGCAGGGGATGTACTGGTTCCTCGTGATGCGCGCGGACCTGGATGCGGCACGCAATGACACTTCCGTGCTGCGCGGGCGGCGGATCGGGGCCGCGCCGTGGGTGGACCTCGGCCTGCAGCAGCTGGTGATCGACGCAGGCATTGACCTCGGCGAGGTGGACATCGCGCCCGTGCCGGGAGCGGCCGGCGCGGGCACCAACTTCGGGCTCACCGCCGCACGCGCCCTGGCGGACGGCAAGGTGGACGGCTTCTGGGCCAACGGAATGGGCGCCGAGGTGGCAGTGCGCTCGGGTGCTGGGACGATCGTGCTCGACATCCGCCGCGGCGACGGCCCCGGCGGCTGCTTCGATTACACGTTCGCCTCGCTTGCGGCCACCGACGAGTTCATCGACGCGGACAGGGGCCGCGCTCAGGCGATCGTGCGGGCGCTGCGGCGCGCGCAGGCGCTGCTGGCCGAGGATCCGGAGCGCGCGACCGAGGTGGGGGAGCGCGTGTTCCCGCCTGAGCAGGCGGCGCTCATCGCCGGGTTGGTGGCGCGCGACGTTCCCCTCTACGACGCGGAGATCCCGGAGCGGGCGATCACCGGGATGAACCGGTTCACGCGCGAGCGCGGCCTGCTCACAGGAGACCCCGCCTACGACCAGATAGTCGCAACGGACATCGACAGGAGCTGACACATGCCGGTGAACAAGCAGCACGATGAGTTCTACGCGCTCGATCTCGAGAGCGGGTGGGAGACGCCCCCCGGTTATCCCGACGGCATCCAGCAGAAGATCATCTCCGGCGGGCTCGACGAGGAGGCGAAGAGCGGCACGCGCACGCGGCTCCTGCGATTTGCGCCCGGCGTCTTCACCACAGCGCCCTTCGTGCACGAGTACTGGGAGGAGGTCTACCTGGTGTCCGGTGACCTCACTGTGGGCAACGATGAGAACGGGGAGGGCGGCGAGTCGTTCGCTCCGCACACGTACGCGTGCCGGCCTCCCGGCGTGTACCACGGGCCGTTCAAGTCGGAGGGCGGCTGCCTGCTGCTCGAGATCCACTACTTCGATCCGGTGTGAGCCGGACGATCCCCGAGCTGGCCGCGGACCTCGCCGAGGGCCGCACCACTTCTGAAGCGCTCGTGGGGGAGTGCTTGGCGCGCATCGCCGACCCGGGCGGCGAGGGCGAGCGGGCGTTCCTGCTCGTGGACGAGGAGGGCGCGCGCGATGCCGCTCGCGCCATGGATGCGCTGCGGCGCGCCCATGCCGAGCCTTCGCCGTACGCCGGCATCCCCGTGTCGATCAAGGACCTCTTCGACGTCCAGGGACAGGTCACTCGGGCGGGCTCGCGCGCACTCGACGGCGCGCCCGCCGCGCGCGACGCGGCCGCGGTGGCCCGCTGGCGCCGGGCCGGTCTCGTGCTGATCGGCCGCACCAACATGACCGAGTTCGCGTTCAGCGGGCTCGGCATCAACTCGCATTACGGCACGCCCGCCAATCCGTGGGACCGGCCGGGGCGGCGGATCCCCGGCGGCTCGACCTCGGGAGGAGTCGTGTCCGTCACCGATGGAATGGCGCACGGTGCGCTCGGAACGGATACCGGCGGGTCGTGCCGGATCCCCGCGGCGCTCTGCGGGATCACCGGCTGGAAGCCCACGCAAGCGCGCGTTCCCGCGGACGGCGTCGTGCCGCTCTCGCCCACCCTCGACACCGTGGGCGTGCTCGGCCGCAGCGTGGGCTGCTGCGCGATCCTGGATGCGATTCTCGCCGGCGGGGAGCCGCGGAACGTCGAGCCGCTCGATCGGCCGCCACGTCTGGCGGTGGTGCGCAACTACGTGCTCGACGACACCGACGACGCGGTGGCCGCCGCCTTCGACCGCGCGTTGCGCGCGCTGGAGAGCGCCGGCGCGGAGCTGGTGGACCTCGAACTGCCCGAGCTCGACTGGATCCCGGACATGAACGCCGGCGGCGGCTTCGCGGCGGCCGAGAGCTTCGCCTGGCACGCCGATCTGATTGCTGAGAAGGGCGAGCTGTACGACCCGCTCGTGCTTCCCCGGATCCGCCGCGGGGAGCAGCAGTCCGCGCGCGATCTGATCGTGCTCCGCGAGCGCCGCGCGGAGCTGATCCACGCCGTGACGCGCAGGCTGGACGGCTTCCACGCGTTCATATGCCCCACGGTCCCGCGCGTGGCGCCGCCGCTCGCCGAGCTCCAAGACGCCGACTCCTACCGGGCCACCAACATGCTCATGCTGCGGAACGCCAGCGTGGTCAACACGATCGACGGCTGCGCGATATCGGTGCCGATGCACGAGGAGGGCGAGCCGCCCACCGGGCTCATGATCTCGGGGCTCGGGGGGCAGGACGAGGCGATCCTGCGGACAGCCGCGTGGATCGAGGAGGCAACATGACGGAACTGAGCCTCACCCTTGATGGCCGCGAGACAAGTGTGGCCATCCACACGGTGATCGTGGCCGGGTGGACGGGCCGCGATCGCGAGGCCGTGGAGAAGCACATGGCGGAGCTGGAGGCCGTGGGCGTGCCGCGGCCCTCAACGGCGCCGGTGTTCTACCGCGTGTCCGCATCGCGCCTCACCACGGCGTCGAGCATCGAGTCAACCGCCGCCTCCAGCGGCGAGGTGGAGCCCGTGCTGCTCCAGCACGAGGGCCGCCTCTGGGTGGGCGGTGGCTCCGATCACACCGATCGCGAGGTGGAGACCTACGGCGTGAACGTCTCCAAGCAGCTTTGCGACAAGCCGATCGCGCGGGAGTTCTGGGCCTACGACGACGTGGCCGGACACTGGGATGAGCTCGTGCTCCGCTCGTGGATCGACGGCGACGTGCTCTACCAGGAGGGTCCGCTGAGCAGGCTGATGCACCCGGACGTCCTGCGGGCCGAAGCCACGCCGCGACTGATGGACGGCACCCTCATGTTCTGCGGCACCATTGCGGCGATCGGCGGGATCCGCCCGGCAGCCGAGTTCGCCTTCGAGCTGGCCGACCCCGTACGCGACCGCGCGATCCGCGGGCACTACGAGATGCGGACGCTTCCACTCGTGAGCTGAGGCGCCGTACCGTGTTGCATGAGGATTGACAACTGAATACAGTTGCCCAAGGCGTGGACGCTCCGTTCCTGGAACTGCGCAACATCAGCAAGCGCTTCGGCGGCGTGCTGGCGCTCGACGACATCTCGATCGCCATCGGCCGCGGTGGCGTGCACGGGCTGGTGGGCGAGAACGGAGCGGGCAAGTCCACACTCGGAAAGATCATCGCCGGCGAGTACAGGCCGGACTCGGGTGAGCTCCTGCTCGAGGGCGAGGCGGTCCACTACTCGCGCCCGCGCGAGGCCCTCGCGCGGGGCATCACGTACGTGGCGCAGGAGCTGTCGCTGGTGCCCGCGCGCTCGGTCTTCGAGAACGTTCTGCTGGGCATCGAGCGCACGCGTTTCGGCTTCCTGCGCGACGGTCTTGCCCGCGATCGCTACGAGGAGGCTGCGGAGCGGCTCGGGTTCATGCTCGACCCGCGGGTGCCGGTTGGCAGCCTCAGCGTGGCCGACCAGCAGAAGGTGGAGCTGATGCGCGCGATTGCTCGCCGCGCGCGAATGATCGTGATGGACGAGCCCACGGCTGCGCTGTCTCCGCACGAGACCGACCGCCTGCTCGAGGTGGTCCGCCGTCTGGCGGCCGGCGGCACAACGATCGTCTACGTCTCCCACTTCCTGCGCGAGGTGCTGTCGGTATGCGACGACGTGACGGTGCTCAAGGACGGCCGGCACGTGATGACGGTGCCCGCCGCCACCACCACCGCCGACCAGCTCGTGGTGGCCATGATCGGCAGGCAGCTCGAGAGCTCATATCCGCTGAAGGAGATGCCGGCCGCGGACGCGCCGGTGGTGTTCAGGGCGAGGGGAGTCCGGCTGCCGGGACGCTCGGAGGACATCGATCTCGAGGTGCGCCAGGGGGAGATCCTCGGCCTGGCTGGCCTGGTTGGGAGCGGGCGCACCGGGCTCTGCCGGGCCCTCTTCGGGCTGGAGCGGAGCGGAGGCGAGTTCTTCGTGGACGGCGAGCCCCGCTCGCTGTCGTCTCCCCGCGAGGCGATAGCCGCGGGCATCGCCATGCTGCCCGAGTCGAGGCGCGATCAGGGCCTCGTCATGCGCCGCCCGATCCGCGACAACGTGACGCTGGCGCATCTCGACCGCTTCGGCTCCGGCGGGTTCATCCGCCGTGGTGAGGAACACGAGGCGGTGGCCGGCATCCTCGCGCAGGTGGGCGTGGACACGGGCCGGAATCAGGGCAACGTGGTGAACCTGTCCGGCGGCAACCAGCAGCGCGTGCTGTTCGCCAAGTGGCTGCTCGACACGCCCAAGTTGCTGATCGCGGATGAGCCCACCCGCGGCGTGGACGTGGGCGCCAAGCGTGCGATCTACGACCTGCTCGTGCATCTCGCCGCGAAGGGCATGGCGATCATCCTCGTGTCCTCGGAGATCGAGGAGGTGCTCGGGCTCGCCCATCGCGTGGCGGTGATGCGGGGCGGCCGGATCGTCGGCGAGCTGGACGGTCCCGACATCAGCAAGGAGGCCGTGATGCGGGTGGCCTTTGACTCCGACGCCGCCGGCGCAGCCGCATGAGCGCCGGCAGCCAGGTGCTCCCCACGGACGCCGCGCCCGTGGCCCCGGAAGCCGCGCCGCGGCGGCCGTGGTGGACGCGCGCGTCGCTCCTGCGCGACTACTCCGTGCTGGTGGCCACGGTCGTGCTGTTCATCGTGCTCTCGGCCACGAGCAGCAGCTTCCTGACCAAGACGAACCTGCTGAACATCGTGGACCAGCAGACGTCGCTCGGCATCATCGCCTGCGCCGGAACGCTGGTGATCATCGCCGGCGCCTTCGACCTCTCGGTGGGCGCCATGTACGCGCTGGGCGGGGTGATCGCCGCTCAGCTCGCCAACCACCTCGGCGTGCCCGAGGGCATCATCCTGGCGATCCTCGCGGGCGCGGTGTTCGGGCTGGTCAACGGCGTGGCCGTGGGCGCCTTCAAGATCAACCCGTTCATCGCCACGCTCGCAAGTGCCATCGTGTTCGGCGGGCTCGGGCTGATCATCTCGGGCGAGGCGCTCATCACCGTCACCAAGCCGAGCTTCCAGACCTTCGGGAGCAGCGAGTTCCTGGGCGTCCGCCTCACCACCTGGATCTTCATCGCGTTCGCGCTGGCGATGGGCCTGCTGCTCCAGCGCACGAAGTTCGGCCGCTACATCTACGCCTGCGGAGGCAACGAGGAAGCCGCCCGGCTCTCGGGGGTGCGTGTGGGGATGGTGCGCGCGTGGGTGTTCGTGATCAGCGGCCTCGCGTCGACACTTGCCGGGGCGCTGTTCGCAGCCCGCGTGGGAGTTGGGGACTCCTCCGTGGGAACCGCGCTCACGCTCTCGGCCGTCGCGGCAATCGTCGTCGGCGGCACGAGCATCTGGGGCGGGGAGGGCGCGATCTGGCGGACCATCGTCGGCCTCTTCTTCCTGGCACTGATCGACAACGGATTCAACCTGCTCGGCGTCGACGCCAAGTACCAGCAGGTCGTGCAGGGCACGATCATCCTGGTGGCGGCTGGGGTGGACGCCTATGCACGTCGGCAGCGGCGATGAGGGCCGCCGCGTGATGTTCCACTCAGCGACAAGGAGTCAGTCATGAAGGCAACAAAACCGGTCGTGGCCGCTGTCGCCGTCGTCACCATGGCGGCATCGCTCGCGGCATGCGGGAGCAGCAGCAAGAGCTCAACCAGCACCACCTCAGCGACCACGTCGTCGGGTGGCGCTTCCACCCAGCCCAGCGCGGCCGGTAAGAAGATCGCGTTCCTGGCGGCGGCGAAGGGCAACGCCTACGTCGACGCGTCCGTGAAGGCGATCACCGCCGACGCCCAGAAGCTCGGCGTGAAGCTCACGGTCTACGACGCACAGTTCAACCCGCAGAAGCAGCTGGCCCAGTGCCAGGACGCGATAACGAAGAAGTTCGACGCGATCATCACGCTGTCCGCAGTGGGCGTCGCGATGATCCCGTGCGCGTCGCAGGCACAGGCCGCGAAGATCCCGTTCGTCGCCACCAACCAGCCGATCGGCACGTCGATCACCACGGGCACGCCGACGGCCAAGGGAGTGACCTCGCAGGTGCTCACGCCGCTGCAGACCGTTGCGGGCCAGGACACGGCCCAGGTGGTCGCGGCATGCGGCACCACCAACCCGTGCAATGTCGTGCTGCTCACCGCCGCCAAGCTCATCCCCGTGCAGGCGAAGGCGTACGAGACGGCACTGGGGATCGCGGCGAAGGCGCACTCGAACATCAAGGTCACCTCGGTGGACGCCGGGGCCGACCGGCCGGGCGGGCTCAAGGCGATGCAGGACACGCTGCAGCGGATCCCCAAGCCGTCCGTGATCGCCTCGCCCAACACCCAGCCGATGGAGGGCGCCGCCCAGGCGCTCACGGAGGCAGGTCTCAAGCTCGGCAAGGACGTGAAGCTCGTGACCAATGGCGGCACCAGCTTCCAGGTGCCGAAGGTCAAGTCGGGGCAGTACTTCTCGACCTACGTGCAGATGCCCGCCACCGAGGTGCAGCTCGCGCTGGCGTACGCGATCCAGGCCATCCAGGGCCAGACCCCGCCCACCTGGACGGACCCGCACAAGCCGAAGCGCGTGCCCTACGAGATCACGAAGGCCAACGTGAACAACCTGGGCAGCTTCACGCCTGAGTGGTAGCGGCTTGAGCTCAGACTGAGGCGATCAGTTCTCGACGCTGATCGCCTCAGTCGGGCACTGGCGCACGGCCTCCTCGACGGCGGCCAGCCGGCTGTCGTCGGGCTGCTCCTGGAGGAGGATCGCGGTGCCCTTCTGCTCGTCGATGTCGAACACGTCCGGCGCCACCATCACGCAGTTCGCGTAGCCCTGGCATGTGTCCAGGTCGAGCACGACCCGGAAGCTCAAAGAAAGACCCCGAAGTTCTTCGTCCCGATCGAGGCCTGGTCCAGCACCACGCGGCGGTGCGCGAGGCGGAAGCCGTCGCCGTCCACGCGCAGCACGTGCTCGCGCTCGCCGGAGATGAGGTCGTGCACGCCGCCGTCGCCGCGGCTGCGGTACATGAGCAGGTAGTCGCGCACGCGCACCTCGCCGTTCTCCTCCGGCTGGATGTCGAAGTTGGTGACGAAGCGGCGCGTGAACGAGGGCGGGTCCTCCGCCCATGCCACGTCGGTGCCGAGCCGGCGCACCCGGAGCGTGAGCGAGCGCTTGTTGTCGTCGAAGAGGCCGACGTCATCGACCACGTCCGGCCCGGGCATCTTCTTCGAGATGCGCACCGGCACGAAGTAGGTGGCGTCCTCGGTCCAGAGCTCGAGCCACTCCTCGAAGCGCCGATGGTCGAGCAGGCGCGCCTCGGCCACGAGGAAGTCCTGCACCGCGAGGCGGTGATCGACGGAGATCACCGCTCCTCCAGCATCAACTCGCGCCAGTGGCGGTAGTACGTGCGGCCGGCCGACTCCGAGTACTTGCCGTCGAACACGTCACCCGGCCCGGGGAACTCGTCGCCCAGCGGCTCGAGGTGAATGCCCATCTCGAAGTGCATCCACACCTCGTCGTCGCGCGCGAGCGCGCTCACCGCGTTCTTCGTCTGAAGCTCCCAGTTCTCCGTGTCGTCCTGATCGAACATGCCGGACATGCCGAAGGTCTGCACGTATGTGGCGCGACCCTTGCGCTTCCACCAGTCCGGCCCCCTCTTCTCCACCAGGTGCCACGACCATGCCTCGATCCTGTCGGGTGCGATCGGCTGCCACTGCCGCAGCATCATCCCCGAGATCCAGTCATCGCCCACCTTGATGAAGTTCGGGATCAGGAACGAGAGGTTGGGGAAGAGATTGCCGTGGAAGTTCTTCACGCGGTGGAGCAGGCGCAGCTGGTCGGCGTCGAGGTTGCTCGCGTACTCGTCGTGCAGCTCCTGCGGGAAGTAGGAGCCGTCCTCCTCGGGATGGATCCCGATGCCGAGGCCCGAGCCGTTGCCGGGATCGACGTGGTAGCCGTCACGGCCGAAATCCACGCCCTTCACGAGGTCGAGCTTGGCGAGGAAGGCGTGCGCGGTGGCCGTGTGGTACGCGTCGCAGGTGAAGTTCTCGGAGGGGAACTTCCACGCGCAGGGGATCACCCACTTCTGCGGCACGCCCACCACCTCCATCTCGGCGCGGCCCACGAGCACGTCGAGGTACCAGGTCATCGGCCCGAGGTACTCCTCGAGCGACGGCCCGTCGAGGTTCCAGGTGGCGAACACGAGACCCTGGTAGCGCTCGCAGCGCGCCTCGATGAGATGCAGAGCGTCGCGGTCGAGCCCGCCGGGGTAGGCGATGCGCTCGTACGGCGCGCCCACGAGGGTGCCCATGAACTCGCCCGTGCTCGCGTACGCGAAGCCGTGGTACGGGCAGCGCCACATCTTGCCCTGGCCGAAGTCCTCGCACGCGATCTTCATGCCGCGATGCCGGCACGAGTTGAGGAACGTGCGGATGACGCCGTCCTCGCCGCGGGCGACGATCACGGACGCTTCGCCCATGTTGCGCTGCACCCAGCTGCCGGGATCGGGGATCTCGGACTCGTGGGCCACGAACAGCCAGGAGCGGCCGAACACCCGCTGCAGCTCGAGCGAGTAGACAGCCGGATCCGCGTAGATGAACATGGGGATGCGCCCCTCTTCGGGGAGCACGGTCTCGCGAATCCGGTCCGTCAGGGAGACGGACGTTACGCCTCCGTCCCTCATGACAACAGTATACACATTGGGTGTCAGCCTCCCGAGGCGTAGGAGATGCGATTCACGCGCGACCTGATCCGCCAGTCGCCTCCGTCCTTGACCATGTGATCGTGATACCGGCTCATGCCGAATACCGCCACCCCGGCGGGCGTCGACTTGAGGAAGAGATTGAAGGACCGGACGCGGCCGCCTACACCGATGAGCGGCCTAGTCACTTCCTGTTCGATCCCGGCCATGCTCCCCTCCACGGGTGGTTGCCTCGCGCATGGCAACTGTATACATTTAGCCCGTGTCCAGCCAAATCCTGGTCAGCCAGGGCCGCGAGCCGTACTTCCACAGCCTCCCGCGCGAGTACTACCTGTCGGCCGACATCTTCGAGCTCGAGTACGCGCGGGTGTTCTCGCGGCAGTGGCTGATGGTGGGCCATGCATGCCAGATACCGGTGGCGGGTGACTTCTTCACGATCGAGATCGCCGGCGAGAACGTGGTGATCGTGCGCGGCGGGACGGGAGAGGTCCACGCGCACTACAACGTCTGCCGCCATCGCGGCTCGCGGATCTGCGACGCGTCCTCCGGGCGCGTGAAGAGCTTCGTGTGCCCATACCACGCCTGGGCGTATGCGCTGGACGGCCACCTCGAGAGCGCTCCCACGATCCCGGACGGCGAGTACATCGACTACGCCGAGTACGGGCTCAAGCCGGTTCGCGTGGCCGACTGCGGCGGCTTTATCTTCCTGCACCTCGGTGGGGGCGAGCCGTCGCCGATTCGGGAGTCCTTCGCCGAGCTGAGCGCGAAGCTGCCGGCGCTCGACGCGCGCAACCTGAAGCTCGTCCATGAAGTGGTTCACGACGTGCGGGCGAACTGGAAGCTCGTGGCCGAGAACAACCTCGAGTGCTACCACTGCCCGTTCTGCCACGACGCCCTGTGCGGCGCGATGGACGTGAGCAGCTTCAAGGCCGACATCGCCACCGGCGCGCGCTACGCCGTGCAGCACCGCAACTTCATCGGCGGCAGCGGGCCGGGCATTCCGGTGCGGCCCGGCGCGGCGTCGCTCACGCGCAGCGGCGAGTTCGCGAGCAAGCGGCTGCTCCGCGGGATGAGCGAAGGCGACGCCGGTTTCAGCGCCGGCTTCCACGTCGCCCCCGTCTTCGGTGCGGCGCTCTTCTACGCGGACCACCTCGTGATGCAGACCAACTTCCCGCAGTCCGCCGGCCACACCAAGCAGAAGATCCAGTGGTTCGTGGACGCGGACGCGGTGGAGGGCGAGCACTACGAGGTGCGCGACGTGATCGAGGTGCTCGACCTCACGGCGCGGGAAGACGTGGACATAATCGAGCGGAACGCCCGTGGCGCCAGCTCGAGGAGCTACACGCCCGGCCCGCTCAGCAAGGCGGCCGAACCCATCAACCATCTGATGCTCTCGATGTATCTCCAGTGGATGACCGGCTGACCGCGCTCGTCACGGGCGGCAGCTCCGGCATCGGCGCGGCCATCATCGAGGAGTTCCTGCGGCGCGGCGTGCGCGTGCTGTCGCTGTCGCGCTCGGGAAGGGCACCCGAGGGCGCCGACGCGATCGCGTGCGACGTCGGCGACGCGGAGGCGATGGCCGCAGCCTTCGAGGAGGTCGAGCGGCGCTTTCCCGAAGGTCTCGCGCACGTGGTGTGCTCAAGCGGCGTGGTGTCCGAGCATCCGATCGAGGAGCTGGAACCGGACGAGTGGCGCCGCGTGATCGACGCCTCGCTCACCGGCACGTATCTCACGATGCACCACGCCGTGCCGCTGATGAAGCGGCGTGGCCACGCCTCGGTGGTGGCGATGTCGTCCGGTTGGGCCAAGCGCGGTTATCCGAACGGCGCTCACTATGCCGCCGCCAAGGGCGGGATCGAGTCGCTCGTGCGCTCGCTGGCTCTCGAGCTCGCGAAGGACGGCATCCGTGTGAACTCGGTGTCGCCGGGCCCGGTCGTCACTCCGATGCTGGACGACCTGCCGAACTTCGACGCCGCGGAACGCGAGGGCGTGATCCCGCTTGGGCGGCTCGGCGCCGTGGAGGACATCGTCGCGGCCACCTTCTTCCTGCTGGGGGACGGTGCCGACCACATCACGGGCCAGGTGCTGCAGGTGAGCGGCGGGCTGACGATCTGAGCGGCATCTTTGCCGGAGCGCGCACAGCGGCAATCAAGCCCTCGCGAGAGGAAGTGGCAGATTCTGCCGCCGGTTACCGACTGCAGAATCTGCCACTTCGCCTCGTACCGCCGTTATTGCTGCAGTAGACGCACCGAACCGCCGGCGCCGCACCGCGGAGCCCACCCCTGCAACTCCGCAATTCCGCACCTCCGCCACCGGATTGGTGTATACAGTTGTCATTCAGCACGCTCTGGACTCGTGAAATGAGCCTCCACCTCGGCTCCGACGACGTGCGCGCGCTCGCCACGCGCGAGGTGCTCATGGACGCGGCGCGCGCCGCTGTCCGCGCCGAGCGCGACGGCGCGGTGGTGATGCCGCCGCGGCTCGACGTGGATCTGCCCACCGGCTTCCTGCGCGTGATGCCGGCCGCCCTCGGCGAGGTGATGGGCGTGAAGGTGATGACGCTGGTGAAGGGACTGGGCAACCGCTACCTGCTCCTGCTCTACAGCCAGCCCTCCGGTGACCTGCTCGCCCTGCTCGACGCCGACGAGATCACGCGCCTGCGCACAGCGGCCACCACCGCGCTCGCCGGCGAGCTGCTGGCGCCGGGAGGCGTGCAGCAGCTGGGACTGCTCGGCAGCGGCTTCGAGGCCGAGAGCCACCTTCGGCTGCTGGCGCGCCTATGGCCGCTCGAGCAGGTGACGGTGTACAGCCCCACCCGCGAGCGCCGGCAGGCGTTCGCGGCGCGCATGTCCGAGGAGCTCGGCGTGCACGTGACCTCCGTGGACAGTGCCGAGGACGCGGTGGCGGAGGCCAAGGTTTCCGTGCTCGCCACCAAGGCCACTGAGCCGGTGGTGGACGGCACCGCCTTCCCGCCGGACGCGGTCGTGCTCTCGATCGGCTCGACGCGGCCGGACCTTCGTGAGCTCGATCGCAGCGCCCTCGGGCGCGCATGCGTCGTGCTCGTGGATGACGCCCGGCAGGTCCGGCTCGAGTCGGGCGATGTGATCGACGCGCTTGCCTGCGGCGCCCTCACGGGCGACCGCATCGTGTCGATGTCGGCACTGGACGGCGACGTGGCGCGCCTTGGGGCGGATGGCACGCGCGACCTGCTGGCCTTCAAGTCCGTCGGCACAGCGGTGCAGGACCTGGCGCTGGCAGGCAGCCTGCTGAGCGCCGCGCGCGCGGAGGGCCGCGGCCGCGACCTCGGGGAGCTGGCGAGCCTGAAGCCGTTTGCGCGCCCGTCGGACAACTTCCCGCCCGTGAGCAGGGGCGGCGCATGAGCGGCCCGTCTCTCCTGGTGGTGGGCGGCGGCTCTGGGATCGGGCTCGCGGCGGCCCGCCTGGCGGCGAACGACGGGGCTCGAGTGACGGTTGCCGACATCGATCCCTCCGCGGCCGTGCACGCCGAGGAGCTGGGCGCGGCCTTCGTGCAATGCGACGCCACCGACGCGGCGTCGGCCGAGGCGGCGGTGCGCGAGACGGCCGGGCGCGCCGGCGGCCTCGACTGGCTATTCACCACCGTGGGCGGAGCGCACCTGGCGCCGATCGAGGAACTCGGCCCCGATGCATGGTCCCGCGAGATCGCATTCAACCTCGGCTCCACCTACAACGTATGCCGCGCGGTGCTGCCCCTGTTTCAGGAGCAGCGGTCGGGCGCCGTGGTCACCACCAGCAGCGGCTACGCCGCGATGCCGGGCGTGGACCGAGCCGGCTACACGGCCGCCAAGGCGGGAGTTATCGCCTTCACACGCTCGCTGGCCGCTGCACTCGCCCCCTATCGCGCGCGCGCAAACTGCATCGCTCCGGGCCCCACCGACACGCCGCGCTTCCGCGCGATGAACGGAGGCGACGCGGGCGTGGAGGAGGTCCGAAAGTCGATGCCGCTGGGCGAGATTCCCACGCCCGAGGACTGCGCGAACGTCGCTCTGTTCCTGCTGTCCGACGCCGCCCGGCAGGTCACCGGACAGGTGATCCACGTGAACGGCGGACTGCTGATGCCATGAGGGAACGACGTAAACGCGCCCTTAACGGTGTGTGCGCGCCTTCGTCATTGACACCGGAATCACGGGTGGATAGGGTCAGGTGTATACAGTAAACCGCTGCGCTCAGCGGGGTCGGTGAGGGACTCGTTCGGGTGATTTCAGGGACGGCGTGAGGGGCCGTTCCGAAAGGAGAGAAATGCGGAAAGCACGTTGGGTTGCTGGGCTCGTTCTGGCCCTGACCGCTGCGGTCGCGCTCGCTGCCTGCGGTGGCAAGAGCTCCAGCGGCAATGCCAGCACGAGCGGGGGCAACAAGGGACCGATCGTGATCGGCGTGACCAGCGAGAAGACCGGTCCCGCGCCGATTCTCGGCAACGAGTCGATCGGAATCGCTAAGGCCGCTCAATACATCAACCAGCACGGCGGGATCATGGGCCGCCAGATCAAGCTCGTGATTCACGACAACGCGGGTGACCCGAGCAAGGCCGTGAGCGACGTGAAGACGTTCGCAGCCCAGGGCATCAAGGTCATGCTCGGCGGCGCGTTCGGTCCCGACTGCGCGGCGGAGGCTCCGGCCACGGCGGCGGCTCAGATCGTCGACTTCTGCGGAAGCACCGACGACCTCCCGCAGCCTGACACGCACATGTTCGGTGTCGGGCTGGGCTACACGCCCACGATCGTGGAGACCACCAAGCTGATCCAGAAGTACGCGCCGGACAAGGCGGCGGTGTTTGCGGACAAGGACAAGTCGGGCGACGACTCGGCTCACATCGGGCCTGCCGACCTCAAGAAGCTCGGCGTCACGCCGGTCCTGATCCGCACAGACCCCACCGCGGCGTCATTCAAGCCCGCGATCCAGCAGGCGATGTCGCAGGGCGTCCAGGCCATGTGGTTCACGGAGTGCACCCCGGCCGCGATCTCGGCAGTGGGCGAGGCGGAGCAGCTCGGCTTCAAGGGCAAGCTCGTCCTCGAGAACTGCCTGGCGTCGCTGGACGTGGCGAAGGCCGTGAAGGGGCTCGCGGGCCACAAGCAGGTGCTCGTGCAGTCGCCCGAGCTGCTCCTGCCCGGCACGTCGTCCAACCCCGAGCGGGCGAAGGCGATCGCGCTCTACAAGCAGGTCGTGGGCAAGCCGGACACGGTAATCGGAGCGGGCTGGGACTCGATGTGGCTGGCCAAGGCCGCGATCGAGAAGGCCGGCACGTTGGACACCAACAAGCTCGTCCAGACACTCGAGAACAACTTCACGTTCACGGGTGTCTGGCACGGCGGCACGATGACCGCACAGGATCATCGCGGCGCAACGCCTGAGGGCTACGTGGTGCCGACGTACTTCACCAAGCAAGGGACCATCGCGCGCCTCTGATGACGCAAGGGACACAAGGCGGCCCGCCACCACTGGTGGCGGGCGCGCCCGGGGTAGGCGCGCCGGGAGGTGCCGGGTTCGACAGGAGCGTCGAGCCGGCACCTCGCCGGCGCGTGCCGGTTGCTGGGCTCGCGCGGACGGCGGCGGTGGTCGTCTTCGTCTACTTCGCGTGGTACCAGTCGTTCGACTTCATCAGCCTGCTCAGCCTCGCCGCCATCTGGGCGGTGGCCACCGTGGGGCTCGGGCTGGTGCTCGGCGCTGCCGGGCAGATCTCGCTGTGCCAGGCCTCGTTCGTCCTGGTGGGCGCCTACTTCTACGGCACCATGGCCAAGCAGTGGTCGGGGCCGACCATCCTCGCGCTGCTGTTCGCGTGCGTGGGCGGCGCGGCGGTGGCGCTGCTCACCTCGCCGGTGCTCCGCGCGCGCGGGTACTACCTCGCGATTGCCACGATGGCGGTGAGTCTGCTCACCGACCGGATCGTCACCACCGAGTCGTGGATTCCGGGGCGCAACACCGGCCTCATCGGCGTGCCCTCGCTCAAGTTCGCGGGGATCGAGATCAACACGCCGAGCCGCTACCTCACCTTCAGCGCGATCCTGCTCGTGATCATCATCGCGGTGCTCCATCAGCGCTACGGCCGAGGCCACATGCGGCGAGCGATCCAGGCGCTGCACCACGACGAGGAGCTGCTCGCCGGCTTCGGCGGAAACTCCGCGGCGCTCAAACGCCAGGTGTTCATCGTGGGCGGGGTGCTCGCGGGGCTGGCCGGCGGCCTCTACGCCGGCGACTTCGGCTACGTGAGCGACAACGGCTTCGGCCTCCAGGAGTCCTTTGCGCTGGCGCTGGCCGTGTTCATCGGTGGCAACGGCCGCTTCCTCGGGGCGGTGCTCGGCGCCTTCGTCTACGAGGCGAGCTTCACGATCCTCGGCAACAGCCTGTCGGACTATCGCTTCGCGTTCCTCGGCGCGGTGGTGGTCCTCACGGTTCATTTCTTCCCGCGAGGCCTGATGCCGAGCCGCGAGGACTTCAAGGGCTGGATCCCGGACCTGCGGCGGCACAGGCCGCTGCCGGACGCGGACCGGGAACATCATGAGCTCGACCCGGTGAAGCCGCTCGCCGTGAGGCTGAGGGGGCTGACCAAGCGCTACGGCGCGCTCACCGCGGTGGACGACGTGACGCTGGACATCAGGCCCGGCTCCCTCACCGCCCTGATCGGCCCGAATGGCGCCGGCAAGACCACGATGCTCGACATGATCGCCGCCGAGCAGTGGGCCACCGATGGCCAGATCGAGATCGACGGCAGGGACGTGACCACCCACAACCGCGTGAAGCGAGCCCGGCTCGGCATCGCGCGCACCTACCAGCGGCTGCGCCTGATCCCCAGCCTCAACGTCCTGGACAACGTGCTGATCGGCGTGGACCAGGCCACGCGCCGGACGGGCCGGCTGAAGGAGCAGGTGCGCAAGTCGCGCGCCGAGGCCGCCCTCGTCGATGTGGGTCTATCCGACCGCCACGACGCCGACGTGAACACGCTGACGTTCGGTCAGCGGCGCCTGGTGGAGATGGCGCGCGCGATCATGAGCAGGCCGCGGCTCGTGCTGCTCGACGAGCCGTCGTCCGGCCTCAACGATGCGGAGACCGCTGCCTTCGCCGACGTGATCCGGCGGCTCCACAGCACCGGCTGCACGATCATCCTCGTGGAGCACAACCTGCCGTTCGTGCGCTCGCTCGCCGAGGACGTGATCGCGCTCGACCGCGGCCGGCTGCTCGCCCATGGCAGCACCGAGGAGGTCTTCGCCTCGGCCGAATTCCAGCGCTCCTACGTCGGTGAGGTGCAGGGGGTATGAGCGAGACTGCCGCAATGAACGGGTCGGCCGGTGAGGCGGCACCGCGCACCGGGGCCGAGCACGGCCTGGAGGTCAGGTCGCTCGTGGCCGGCTACGGAGAGCTCACCGTGCTGAGGGAGGTGAGCTTCGCGGTGCAGCCGGGCGAGCTGGCCGTGCTGGCGGGGCCGAACGGCGCCGGCAAGAGCACGCTGCTCGCCACGATCATGGGCACCGTCCGGCCCCTCGCCGGAAGCGTGCGGCTGCGCGGTGGGGAGCTGCTCGGCAAGCCCGTGTGGGAGCGAACGAAGCTCGGCATCGGCCTCGTGCCGGAGGGTCGCGGACTGTTCCCGTCTCTGACGGTGTGGGAGAACCTGCGCGTGGCCGCCAAGGCGGCACGGCTGCGTGGCGACGAGGCCGAGGAGGGGATCGAGCGGGCGGTGAAGGCCTTCCCGGTGATCGGCGAGCGCATCGGCCAGAAGGTGGTGTCGCTCTCGGGTGGCGAGCAGCAGATGGTGGCCGTGGGCCGCGCGCTCCTCACCAACCCGCAGGTGATGCTTCTCGACGAGCCGTCGATGGGGCTCGCTCCAATCATCTGGCGCCGGGTGCTCGAAACCTGCCGGCAGCTCGCTGACGAGGGGCGAATCGTCGTGCTTGTGGAGCAGCGGGTGATGGAGGCGCTCGAGCCGGCCGACCGCTGCATCGTGATGCAGCAGGGCCGCGTGGTGCGCGACGGCGCGGCCGACAGCGCGGCGGTGAGCCTGCCGGAGCTCGCCAGCTCTTACTTCGACGCGGGGAGCCAGGGATGATCGACTTCTTCCAGACCACCGAGGGCATCATCACCGCGGCGTCGGTGTACCTGCTCGTGGGTCTGAGCTGGAACCTCGTGTTCAACGCCTGCGGGTACCTCAACCTCGCGCTCGGCCAGTTCTACATCCTCGGCGCGATCTTCTCCTACAAGATCGAGTCGTCCTGGGGGATCCACTCGCCGTTCCTCATCGGGCCGATGATCGCGATCGGCGTGGGCGTGCTCGGCTTCATCTCCGAGCGCTTCCTCCTGAGGCCGCTCAAGGACCGCGGGCTGTCGCCGCTGATCGTGACCATCGGGATCAACCTGATGCTGCTGCAGCTCGCGAAGTCGCTGAGCCCCGGCCTCGTGATCCGCCCGGACACGTTCGTGAACGGCCAGATCTCGCCGGGCGGCGTGCACATCAGCTACCAGGAGCTGATCGTGTGGGGCACGGCGATCGTGCTGTCCACCGCGCTGTTCCTCTTCTTCAAACGCACGGATCTCGGCCGGAGCATGCGGGCGAGCGTGGACAACCGGCACGCCGCCGACACGCTTGGGCTCAAGGTGGCCACCTACGCGACGGTGGCGTTCACGGTGAGCGCGATGATCGCGGCGATCGCGGCGTTCGTGGTGGCGCCCACGCAGGGCAGCGCGTACAACAGCGGCGACCTGATCGCGATCAAGGCGTTCATGGCGGTGTCGATCGTCGGCATCGGCCGCAACGGCGGCGCCGTGTTCGGCGCGCTGCTCGTGGCCTCCGCGCAGGGCTACATCGCCCGCTACGTGAACGCGGACATCAGCGACATCATCGTGCTGATCGGCTTCCTGCTCGTGCTCTACGTGTACGTGGTGCGGAGCAGCGGCGACACGCTGCTGCCGCGCTGGCTGCGGGTCCGCAAGCCGTCAACGGCCGTCGAGGCCACCTGAACCGAGGAGCGCTGTATGACGATCACGCCGTACGCCGGTTCCCCCTACAGCTACCTGGACACGCCCACGGCGGCGCCGAACGGCATCGTCGAACTGATGCCGGGGGTGCGCAACCTGCTCGAGTACGCCGGGCTGCAGCCGGGGGAGAAGGTGCTGCTCTTGACGGAGCACACGGTGGATCCGGTGGTGATCCAGGCGATCGCGGCGGGCGCGGCCTATCGCGGCGGCGACGTTCACATCATGTCGGTCGCGCCGTTCAGCCCGGGCGGCTGGGACCGGGAGAACCCGTCCTCGCTCCCGCCGGCGGCGCACAGCGAGGCTGACCTCGTGATCACGTGCACCTGGTGGGCCGAGGTGCACACGGAGACGATGTTCTTCTCTGTGGTGGGGCGGAAGCAGAAGAAGTTCGTGTCGCTCCATATGGCGGCGACGGCCAGCGCGCTCGCCACCGGGGCCCGTTGGCCCGTGGAGATCTACTACGCGGTGCTGCGCAAGGCGCACGCGCTGCTCGGGAGCGGCGGCGATCTGCACGTCACCACGCCGTCGGGCACCGACATCACCTTCCGCGGCATCGAGCTCACGCCGGACAACGGGCCGCTCGAGCCGGGCGGCTGGCGCCCCTTCCCGTACGGCGGCGCGAACTTCTACCCGCGGGACACGGAGGGCGTGTTCGTGGTGGACGACTCCACGGTCACCGGCGTGCCCGAGGAGCCGTGCCGCGTGCATCTGGAGGACAACGTGGTCACGCACATCGAGGGTGGTCGCGAGGCGGCGCAGATCCGCTCGTTCGGCCCCGGCGGCTACTACATGCGTCACGCGCTGCTCGGCCTGAACCCGAAGGTGCGGATCGCGGGCGGCACGCAGTTCGAGCGCGAGAAGCACGCGGGCGCGTTCTATCTCGGCATCGACGGTCTGACGGACGGCGAGGCCGATCCGTCGCAGCCCGGCTACGCGCATTGCGACTGCCAGATGGACCGGCCGACGATCACGGTGGGCGGCGAGCTGATCGTGGAGCACGGCAACCTGCTGTTGCTGGACGACCCGGATGTGCGCGAGGTGGCGTCGCGCTTCGGACCGCCGGAGATCCTGCTCGACTCGAACCCGCAGCTGATCCTGCCGCGCCGCTATACCGGGCTCGGCGCCTGAGAATGGGCGATCCGGCGATCCCTGGGGTGGAGGGCCGGAAGGCCGAGCACCTCGAGCTCTCGGTGAGCGAGCCCGTGGAGGGCGCGTCCGGGCCCGGCTGGGCGGACATCGAGCTCGTTCACGAGGCGCTGCCGGAGGTGGACCTCGAGGAGGTGGACGTTTCGGCCGAGCTGCTCGGCCGGCGGCTGCGCGCACCCGTGGTGATCGCGGCGATGACGGGCGGTCACGCCGGCGCCCGCGAGGTGAACGCCGCGCTGGCGCGCGCGGCACAGCGGCACGGGCTGGCGATCGGCGTGGGGAGCCAGCGTGCGGCGCTGCACGATCCCGAGCTCGCACACACTTACGAGGTGGTCCGCGAGTACGCGCCGGATGCGTTCGTGCTCGGCAACCTGGGCGGGGCGCAGCTGATTCAGCAGCACTCCGGCGAGCCGCTCGGACTCGCGGATGCGCGGGCGGCCGTGCAGATGGTGCGGGCCGATGCGCTCGCGATCCACCTCAACTTCCTCGAGGAGAGCGTGCAACCCGAGGGCGACCGCCGAACGCGCGGGATCGCGGACGCGATCGACTCGCTCACGGACGGGCTCGGGGTGCCGGTGGTGGCGAAGGAGACGGGAGCCGGGATGACGCGCGCCACGGCTTCGCGGTTGCGCGACCTGGGTGTTGCCGCCCTCGACGTCGGCGGGTCCGGCGGCACCAACTTCGCGATCATCGAGCGGATGAGGGCGGAACGTCAGGGCGACGATCGCGGCGTGCGTCTCGGTCGTTCACTGGCGGAGTGGGGGATCCCGACGGCCGTGTCGGTGGCGGGAGCATCGGGAGTGGGCTTGCCGGTGATTGCCACGGGAGGGGTGCGCACCGGACTCGACGCCGCCAAGGCCTTCGCGCTCGGCGCGGCGCTGGTGGGCATCGCGCGGCCGCTTCTCCATGCCGCCCTCGAGGGCGACGACGCGCTCGACCGCTGGATCGAGAACTTCCTGGAAGAGCTCCGCACGGTGCTGATGCTCGCCGGCTGCGCGCGCCCGGCCGACCTTCGCGTGCGCCCGCGCGTGATTCACGGCCGCACCCGCGCCTGGCTCGACCAGCTCGGCTACGCGTGAGCCGGCCCCTCGACCCGGTGGTGCCGGGCGCGCTGCGCGGGCTTCTCGACTCGGACGACCTGGCCGCGGCGGAGGGGTTCACGATGCTGCTCGTCACGGTTACGGATGACGGCTGGCCGCATATGGCGATGGTGAGCGTGGGCGAGGTTGTGGCCAGCGGTGACGCTTCGCTCCGGCTCGCCCTCTGGCCGGGCAGTATGGCCACGCGCAACCTCACGCCTTCCGGGAACGCGACGCTCGCCGCGGTGGTGGAAGGCACGAGCTATTCGCTGCGGCTGGCGGTCACGCGGACGGGCGAGGTGGAGACGCCGCTGGCCGGCCGGCTCGCGCGCTTCGAGGCTCGTGTGGCGGGCGCGAGCGCCGACGAGGCGCCGTACGCCGTGCTCGAATCCGGCGTGCGCTTCCGCCTCAAGGATCCACCCGCGGTACTGGCGCGCTGGGCGGAGCTGCGGCAGGCTCTGCGTGATGGCAACTGAACGCGTAGTAGTCGCGATCAGCGGGGCGAGCGGACCGATCTACGGCGTCCGCCTGCTCGAGGCTCTGCGCGAGCACACCGACTTCGAGCTGCATCTGATCCTCAGCAGGGGAGCGGCAGCCACGATCGAGTACGAGCTGGAGCGCACGCCGGAGTCGGTCGCCGACCTGGCGCACGTGGTGCACGACGAGCGCAACCTCGGAGCGTCGCTCGCCAGCGGCACCTTCATCACGCGCGGGATGATCGTCGCGCCCTGCAGCGTGAAGACGCTGAGCGGCATCGCCACGAGCTTCAACGACAACCTGATCGTCCGAGCGGCGGACGTGTGCCTGAAGGAACGCCGCCCGGTTGTGCTCGTGGTGAGGGAGACGCCGCTGCACGCAGGCCACCTCAGGCTGATGCAGCACGTGACCGAGGCAGGAGCCGTGGTCCTGCCACCGGTCCCGGGCTTCTACACGAAGCCGAAGACGATCGAGGAGCTGGTGGACCACACCGTGATGAAGGCACTGGACCAGCTCGGCATCCACCTGAATCTGGTGGCCCGGTGGGAGGGCCTATGACCCATGACCTTGCCGGTACCCAGGTGTATACAGTAGCCTTTGTCTAGCTTGGCCCGACCATTCGAGGAGTACGCATGACCGCAACTCCAACCGCGCCTTCCACGCGGCTGCGCAACGGCGATGCGCTCGAGGAGATCGTCCGCCCGCAGGAGGGCCTCATCTCGCGCCGCATCTTCACCGACCCGGAGGTCTTCGAGCTGGAGCTCGAGCGCATCTTCGGCAAGGGCTGGTTCTTCATCGGGCACGACAGCGAGATCCCGGAGCCGGGCGATCTCGTCACCCGTCCGTGCGGCATCGATCCCGTCGTCCTCATCCGGGACGACGAGGGCGTCGTGCACGCGTTCCTCAACTCGTGCCGTCACCGCGGCATGCGCATCGCGAGGACCGACCGCGACAACGCCACCTTCCTCAAGTGCCCGTACCACGGCTGGTCGTACAAGAACAACGGCGAGCTCCTCAACGCCGCATGCGAGAACCACTACGGCGAGGGCGAGCTGGTGAAAGAGGAGCTGGGCCTCATTCCCGTGGCGCAGCTCGGCAGCTACCACGGCCTGTGGTTCGGCACCTGGAACGAGCACGCCCCGCCGCTCGACGAATGGCTCGGGGACATGCGCTGGTACATGGACATCATCTTCGGCCGCACGGGTGGCCTCGAGATCATGGGCCCGCCGCAGATCTGGGAGGTGGACACCGCCTGGAAGTTCGCCACAGACAACTTCACGGACAACTTCCACGTGTTCTCCTCGCACCACAGCCTGGTGGAGCTGGGGATGCTGCCGAACAACCCCGACTTCGCGGCGTACGGGCACATGATCGTGCCGGGCAACGGCCACATCCTGCACTTCGTGCAGGGCGAGCCGGGGAACGACGACTACCGCGGGCTCGGCCTTTCGCACGATCTGCGCGCGAAGTTCGATGAGTTCCTCACGCCCGAGCAGAAGAGCATCGCGGACGATCACGGATACAGCGCCGGCACGATCTGGCCGAACTTCCACTGGCTCCAGCTGATCAGCGCGGGTGACATGGAGGCGCACGAGGAGGCGTTCCTCAACCTGCGGATGGAGACGCCGATCACGCCCACGCGCACGCGTATGTGGTCGTGGCTCGCGGTGGACAAGGACGCGACGCCCGAGTACCGCAAGAAGGTCTACGAGACCTACGTGCGCACGTTCGGGCCGTCCGGGATCTTCGACCAGGACGACATGGAGAACTGGGAAGACTGCACGCGGGCCAATATCGGTCCCGCGGCGCGGCGCTACACGCTCCATCACAAGATGGGGCTGAAGCGGGCGACGGCCACGGATTGGCCGGGCCCGGGCGTCGCCTACCCCGATAGCTACGGCGAGATGACGCAGCGCTCGTGGTACGCGCAGTGGCTCACGTCGATGACAGGCGGCAACGGGAACGGGAGGGGCGCATGAGCCAGCTCGAGACGGCCGGCACGCCGGTCCTTCCGAACACCGAGCTCTACGGTCGCGTGCTCGAGTTCCTCCACCGCGAGGCTGAGCTGCTCGACACCTACAAGTTCGACGCCTGGCTCGCCCTGTTCACCGAGGACATCGACTACCAGATGCCGGTGCGCACCACGCGCTTCCTCACTGACGGCGAGGGCTTCGAGGACTTCGGCCTCATGGCCGAGAACCACGCCTCGCTCACCACGCGCGTGAGGCGGCTCGAGACGGAGTTCGCCTGGGCGGAGGTGCCGCCGTCGCGCACGCGTCACTTCATCAGCAACGTGATCGTGGAGCAGGACGGCGATTCGATCGAGGCGCGCGCGTGCTTCATGGTCACGCGCACCCGTCAGGACCTCGACTACCAGATGTACACGGGCCAGCGGGTGGATCGCCTCGTGCCTGACGGCGACAGCTTCAAGATCGCCCGGCGAAGGATCCTCGCGGACCAGACCGTGATCACGGGCACGAATTTGAGCGTCCTCTTCTGAGCACCGTGGAGACAGGGGAGTACGTGGCCGTCGTGTCGGTCTCCGATCTGCGGCCGGGCTTCATGACCACGCACGTGGTCGAGGGTCGCGACATCGTGATCGCGATGACCGAGGAGGGGCCGTCTGTGTTCGACGGCTACTGCTCCCACGCGGAGTTCAAGCTCGGGGACTGCCGCATGCGCCGCGGCTGCGAGATCGAGTGCCCGATGCACGGCGCGCGCTTCCGCGCCGTGGACGGCGAGGTGCTCAAGGGCCCCGCCACCGAGCCGCTCGAGCGGCTCGAGTCGCGCGTGGAGGACGGGCGCGTGATGGTGCTCGTGGACTGGCTCCTGTGACATGAAGGTCCTCCTCACCGGCGACCGCGGGCGGCTCGGACTGGCCGCCCGCGACTCGCTGGCAGAGGCTGGACACGAGGTGAGCGGCTTCGACGTGGACCGTGGCGACATCCGCGACGCCGCCGCGGTGCGCTCGGCACTCCGCGGGATGGACGCTGTGGTGCATCTCGCGGGGCTCGCGGACGACCGCGCCGGGGCGCCCGAGGACGTGCTCACGGTCAACCTGCTCGGCACCGGGAACGTGCTCGCCGGCGCGCAGGCTGAGGGCGTGGGCCGGGTGGTGTACGCCTCGTCGGGCAAGGCGCTGGGGATGCTTGAGCGCGAGCCGGATTACCTGCCGGTGGACGACCGCCACCGCGGCATGCCAGCGCGCCCGTACGGCCTGTCCAAGTGGCTCGCCGAGGAGATGTGCGAGGCGTTCACGCAGAGCACCGGCATCGCAACCATCTGCCTGCGGCCGGTCCTCGTGCTCGACGCGGACGGCTACGGCCGTCTCGCGGGCGTGTCCGAGCTACCGCCGCCGGATACCGCCGCCGCCTGGCACCTCGGCGTATTCGTTGACGTGCACGACGTGGCGGCAGCAATGGTCGCCTCGATCGAATGCCCGGACCCGGGCCATGCCCGCCTGCTCCTCTGCGCCGACGACATCGCCTCCGAGCGCCCCTCGGCTGAACTGGCAGCCGAGCACCTCCCAAACGTCCCATGGCGAGACGGCTCGCCCGCCGAAGGCCGAGCAGCACTCATCGACTGCAGCGCGGCGAAGGAGCTGCTGGGCTGGAAGCCAACGCACGGCTGGCTGGACAGGCCACAGGCGCAGTTCGCAGCGCGGCACGAACTGCGGCAATAACGCCATGGGCTCCATGCGTTGGGAGAAACCCGCGTATATCGCGGTTAACTTCCAGCGCATCGAGGTGGGCACCGGCCGCGCTTGACCCGCCGCCCCAATCTGTATACAGTTGCCACCTTGGACCCGACGTTCCTCTCGGCCACCGAGCTGCTCGACGAGCTGCGCGGAAAGAGGATCTCGAGCAGCGAGCTGCTCGAGCACTATCTCGACCGCATAGAGCGCCACAACCCTGAGGTCAACGCCGTGGTCACGCTCGACGCCGAGCGCGCGCGTGAACGGGCTGCCGCCGTCGACGAGGCGCGCGACCGCGGAGAGAATCTCGGCCCTCTTCACGGGCTTCCGATCACGATCAAGGACGCGCTCGAGACGGAGGGCCTCCGCACAACTTGCGGCGCTGAGTTCCTGGCCGATCACGTGCCCGCGCAAGACGCTGTGGCGGTCAAGCGGCTGCGGGACGCCGGCGCCGTGATCTTCGGCAAGACCAACACGCCCACCCTGGCCGCCGACGGCCAGGCGTACAACACGCTCTTCGGCACCACCAACAACCCGTGGGACTTCGAGCGCTCGCCTGGCGGCTCCTCCGGCGGCTCGGCGGCCGCTCTCGCCGCGGGCTTGACAGCGCTCGAGCTGGGCAGCGACATCTCAGGCTCGGTGCGAATCCCAGCGGATTACTGCGGGGTGTACGGCCACAAGCCCACCTACGGCCTGATCCCGCTGCGCGGCCACATCCCGGGACCGCCCGGCTCGCTCGTGGAGGCGGACATGAATGTGCTCGGCCCGCTGGCCAGGAGTGCCGACGACCTCGAGCTTGCCCTCGACGTGATGGCCGGACCGGACGACGCCCGCGCGAAAGCGTGGCGGCTCGAACTCCCGCCGGCGCGCCACGACTCGCTTGCCGGCTACCGCCTGGGGGTCTGGCTCGACGACGACGCCTGCCCGGTTGAACGCGAGCTCGTGGACATCCTGCGCGGAGCGGTCGACGCCCTGGCCGACGCCGGCGCCCAGATCACCGAACGCCCCGCGCCGGTGCCGCTCGAGGAGGCGTGGCGAACGCACCGCGCGCTCTTGATGGGCGTGGCCTCCGCGGGCCTCAGCGACGACGACTTCGCCGGGCTCAGCGCCTTCGCCGGCTCCGCCCCGCCCGACGCGGAGGAGACCGTTGCGCTGCTGCATGCTCGCTGGCTCGTGCAGTCCAAGCGCGACTGGAACTTCGTGCACGAGGCGCGCACGCGCGCGAAGGCGGCATGGGCCGAGTTCTTCCAGGAGTTCGACGCGTTCCTGTGTCCGGTGGTGTGCTGCGCCGCGCCGCCGCACGACCAGTCGCCGGACATGGAGGCGCGCACGATCGAGGTGAATGGCCAGACGCGTCCCTACTGGGACCAGGTGTGCTGGATCGCGTACGCGGGCGCCGCGGAGCTGCCGGCAGTGTCTGCGCCGGTTGGGACCACGGCTGCAGGCCTCCCGGTGGGCCTGCAGATCGTGGCCCCCTACCTCGAGGACCGTACAGCGATCGACGTCGCCCGCCGCGCCACCGACGTGGTTGGTGGATTTGTCGCACCTCCGCGCTTCCGCACCGAGCCGCTGGGAGCCACCGCGTGACGTCGCTGATCGAGCCGGCAGAGGCGAGCGGCCAGGCCGCGCCGCGGGACCGTCTTGCCGGGCGGCGGATCCTGGTGGTGGGCGCGGGCACGGCGCAATACGACGGGCAGGCCGAAGGCAAGATCGGCAACGGTCGCGCGATCGCGACCCTCGTTGCGCGAGAGGGCGCAAGCGTGGCGTGTGCCGATCGGGATCGCCATGCGGCGGAGACGACCGCTGAGCTCATCACCGGCAACGCCCATGTGCTCGAGGGCGACGTGAGCGACCCGGATACCTGCCGATCCCTGGTCGTGGACGCGGCGGAGGAGATGGGCGGGCTCGACGGGGTGGTGCTGAATGTCGGCATCCTCGGCCCGTTCGGCCTCGCGAACACGTCGCCCGAGGACTGGGACCGCCTGTTCCACGTGAACGTGCGCTCGCACGCGCTGCTCGCCACGCACGCGCTCACGACGCTCGACGAGGGATCGTCGATCGTCTTCATGTCCTCGATGTCCGCGTTCCTGCCGGGCATCGGGATGCCTGCCTACGACATGGCCAAGGCGGCCATCATGGGCGTGATGCGCCACGTGGCGATGGAGGGCGCGGCGCGCAGGATCCGCGCCAACGCCGTCCTCCCCGGGGTGATCGACACGCCGCTCGGCGCGGCCAGCGCACCGCCCGACGCGCGCGACCGCGGCCGCATCCCGCTGCCGCTCGGGCGCCGCGGAACCCCCTGGGACGTCGCGTACACCACGCTGTTCCTCCTGTCCGGCGAGGCCTCGTACATCACAGGACAGGGGATCGTCGTCGACGGCGGCGTGACAACTCTCTTTGCCGGCGCATAGCCACCCGACCCGTTAGGAGAAGCACGAGATGGCCAAGGACCTCCGGACGTTCATCAACCAGGTCGAAGAGACCTACCCGAGCTCGTACCTCAGCACCTCGCGCGAGATCGATCCGCGCTTCGAGCTCACCGGAGTGCTCCGCAAGTTCCAGGACGAGGGCCGCTTCCCGATGGTGATGTTCGAGAACGTGAAGGGCTGCGACGTGCCCGTGCTCGGCAACGCGCTCGGCAGCCGCGACCGCCTCGCGCTTCTGTTCGACAGCGACAGCAAGGGCCTCGCGCACGCGTACGAGAAGAGGCAGGGCACGATGATCCCGCCCGAGACGGTGGACACGGGCCCGGTCAAGGAGATCGTGCAGACCGGCGACGAGATCGACGTGACCCGGATCGCGAACATCGTCCACTGCGGCGACGACGGCGGCGAGTACATCTCGAGCGGCGTGACCGTGGCCAAGGATCCGGACACCGGGATCTACAACGCGGGCATCTACCGGATCCAGGTGATCGGGCCGCGCGAGATGCGGCTCGACCCCGGCCAGTACTCGCACATCTGGCACCTCCACCACAAGCACGAGCAGCGCGACGAGCCGCTCGAGATCGCCATCGTGATCGGGCACTACCCGACGATGTACATGGCGTCGCAGTACCGCGGCCCACTCGAGCACGACGAGATCGAGGTGGCGGGCGGGCTCGCCGGCGAGCCGATCCGCATGACGAAGGCCGAGACGCTCGACCTGATGGTGCCGGCGGACGCCGAGATCGTGATCGAGGGACGGATGCTTCCGCACGTGCGCAAGCCCGAGGGCCCGTTCGGCGAGTTCAGCTGGTACCTCGGCCCGGGCCACGACGCCCACGTGGTGGAGGTCACTGCGATCACGCGCCGCGGCGACGCGATCTACCAGGACATCTTCAACGCGCACCCCGAGCACAACCTGATCGGGATGGTGGGCCGCGAGGCGAACATGCTGGCGAAGGTGCGCGCGGTGGTGCCCTCGGTGCGCAACGTGTGCATGCCTTTCTCGGCGTGCTGCCGCTTCGCCACCTACGTGTCGATCGGCAAGGAGTACGACGGCCAGGCGCGCAATGCGGCGCTGACCGCCCTCGGCGCCGACCCGTTCGTGAAGCTCGCCGTGATCGTCGACGAGGACATCGACCCGTACGACGAGACGCAGGTGATGTGGGCGGTGGCCACGCGCGTGCGCGCGGACAAGGACGTGATCATCATCCCGGAGAGCTACATCTGCGAGCTCGATCCGACGGCGTACGACATCACCGACGAGACGAAGCCGGGCGCGCTCAACGCCAAGTGGATCATCGACGCCACGAAGCCCGTGGGACTGCCGTTCCAGACGGTCGCCGACGTGCCGGAGGACGTGTGGCGCAACATCCGGCTCGACGACTACTTCTCGAACGGAGCGGGCGAGGCAGCACCGCATAGCGCCAGCGACGTGCAGCCCGTCGTGACCTAAGCGCTCCCCGCAACGATTAATTCGCGCTCAGGCGGCGGTCTCGTCCAACATGGATACCGCCATGGCAAAGACCTCCGCCGTCGAGCTCGAAGCCGCGGGCAAGACGATCCGCATCTCCAACCCGGACCGCGTGTACTTCTCCGCACGCGGCGAGACCAAGCTCGACCTCGCCCACTACTACCTCAGCGTGGGCGACGGCATCGTGCGCGCCCTGTGCGAGCGACCGTGCATGCTGCACCGCTTTCCGGAGGGTGTCGACGGGGAGAAGGTGCACCAGAAGCGGGTGCCGAAGGGCGCGCCGCCGTGGCTCGAGACCGTCCACGTGGATTTCCCGTCGGGCCGCAGCGCAGATGAGCTGTGCGTGACCGACGTAGCGCATGTGATCTGGGCGGTGCAGATGTCGACGGTGGAGTTCCATCCGTGGAACTCGCGCCGCGCGGACACCGAGAAGCCCGACGAATGGCGCATCGACCTCGACCCGATGCCCGAGTGCGGCCTCGACTGCGTCCGGCGGGTGGCGCATGTGGCCCACGAGGTGCTGGACGAG
>DASUWY010000016.1 GCA_036378175.1 Thermoleophilaceae bacterium | reverse complement strand
CGCCATCGTCTAGGGGACTAGGACGCCGCCCTCTCACGGCGGAAACCGGGGTTCGAATCCCCGTGGCGGTACTGCCCCGGACCCCGCACCGCAAGCGGGGTCTCGTCTTTGGACAGTGGGGCGCGCCCCAGTCGGCCCCGCTATCGCTGGACACCGCTTCGTCTGGACGAGTCGACGACTACTCGCGGGGATCACCGCTGCGACTGTGATGCCGGACCTGGCGTGGAACGGCCGGAAGAAGTACCGCCACGGGGATTCGAACCCCGGTTTCCGCCGTGAGAGGGCGGCGTCCTAGTCCCCTAGACGATGGCGGCCTAGAGCGGGTAAGGCTACCAATGGGTCGGCACAGCGCCCATCGGCTTTAGCCCGGCACGACCGGCGCCGGGATATGCTTGCCGCCGACGACGGTCGGTGGTCAAGGGAAGTCCGGTGAGAGTCCGGCGCGGTCCCGCCACTGTAACCGGATATGCCAGCCGCACAACGCCACTGGGGACGCCTCCGCGGACCTGGGAAGGCGCGGCGACAGGCAAGCCGGTAGCCAGGAGACCTGCCTCCGACCGCAAGCCACCAACACTCCCTCGCGGAAAGGGGAAGGCTCATATGAAGCATCACCGGATCGGGACCCTCGGGGTCCTCCTCGCGACCGTCGCGGCCTGCTCGCCGGCAACGGCGAACGCCACGCCGGTCACCGTCAACCTGCGTGTGGAAGGGTCGGGCTCAACGGTCTACGAAGGCCCGATCAGCACCGACTCCAAGGTGATCACCACCGCGTCAGGCGGCTCGCACGAATGCGACGGCACGCAGGGCGGCAACCCCACAGGCGCGACCCCGGGCGGCACGCCCACGACCGCGCTCGATGACGCCGCTCACACCGCCGGTTTCGACTGGGACGGGCGTTACGGCGTGGGCGGCTTCGATGACTTCCTTGTGGAGCGGGTGGCCGGCGACGGGACCGTCGGCACGTTCGGCAGCAGCTCATGGAGCCTGTCGGTGAACCGGGTGGCGGCGTCGGTCGGTGGCTGCCAGATGCGGGTGAACGCCGGTGACACGGTCCTCTGGGAATGGACGCAGTACGGCGAGAACAACCTCGATCTGAGCGCGCCGGCCAAGGCGCAGGTGGGGCAGCCGGTGCAGGTGACGGTGCAGCAGTACGACGCGAGCGGCACCCTGGCGCCCGCAAGCGGCGCCGACGTGGACGGCCAGCTCACCGACTCGAGCGGTCACGCCACGCTCACGTTCGGCTCGCCCGGCACGCAGCACCTCAAGGCCACGATGGCGAACGCGATCCGCTCGAACGCGGCGGACGTCTGTGTCTACGACGCCGGCACCACGGCATGCGACACGCCGGCCCCGGGCGGGCAGGTGGGGGGCGCGATCACGGACAAGCTGCCGCCTTCGCTCGCGATTCGTGGGATTGCTCGCGGCAAGCGCTTCCGCCACGGTCACGGCCCACGCAAGCTGTCCGGCACCGCCCACGACGCGGGCGGCCTCTACCAGATCTACTTCGAGCTCACCCGCCGCACCCGCGCGGGCTGCCAGTGGTACAGCGCCAAGCGCTCCGTGTTCACTCGACCACGGCACACCTGCCACGCGCGCTTCCAGAAGGTCGGCACGAAGGCGCCATGGTCCTACCTGCTCCCGCAGCGGCTGCCGCGGGGCCGCTACACGCTGACGGAGAAGGCGATCGATCGGTCGTTCAACGCCTCCCGCGAGCACGTCACGTTCAGGGTGCTCTGAATGAGGCGCGGCCTCACAGCCACAGCGGCAGCGGCATTGATCGCGGCCACACCGGCCGCAGCGAGGCCGCTCCCGCCCGGCCCTGCGCCGCCACCGCCGCCGACGATCAGCCAGCTCGTGGTGTTCCGCGACGGCTCGTTCAAGGAGAAGAGGGTGCGCGCGCGGCGTGTGGCGGTGCACGTGGGACATCGACGCTGCATCGTCGGGCCGGCCACACCGCTCGCCGCGCTGGTGGCGAGCAGGGTGGCGAAGGTCACGCTCAAGGACTTCGGGCACTGCTCGCGCCGCGTTCGCGACGCAGCAGGGCTCTTCGTCCGCAAGCTGGGCAGCGACGCCAACGCCGGCCAGGACGGCTGGGTGTACAAGGTCGGCCACAAGACGGGCAGCGCGGGCGCGGCCGATCCATCCGGTCCCTTCGGCCACGGCAAGCTGAAGTACGGCGCCCACGTGGTGTGGTTCTACTGCCACATGCAGGGGCCGAGCTGCCAGCGCACGCTCTCGTTCGATGAGATCGACACGCAGCCGCCGGGCGGTGTGGTGGTGCACGTGGGCGCCTACGACGACCGCGGCAAGGAGATCCCGGCGGCGGGTGTGACCGTGCATGTGGACGCCGTCACAGCGGTCACCGACGCGACCGGCGTGGCGCGCATCACCGCGGGCATCGGGCGCCACACGATGTACGCGGACGGCGGCGGCTACGTCCGTTCTTTCGACACATCGGTGGAGCTTCAGTAGATGCGCCGTGCCGCCATGCTCGCGCTGCTTCTTCTCGCCGCGGTGGCGGTGAACGGGTGTGGTCTCGGCCCCGGGAAGAAGCTGTCGGGCGGCGCGCGCTTGGAGGTGACGCGCAACTTCGGTCAGTCGGAGCTCTATTCGACGAGCGTCGCTCGCATCCGCAAGGACGAGACGGTGATGCGCCTGCTCGAGTCGAAGCAGAAGGTGAAGACGAGCTACGGCGGCAAGTTCGTGGACTCGATCGACGGCCTCACGAGCCACGGCTCCGGCGGGCGCAGCGACTGGTTCTACTTCGTCAACGGGATCGAAGCGTCCGTTGGCGCGGCGGACATGACGCTGTCGCCCGGGGACGTGGTGCAGTGGGACTACCGGCGCTGGGACGCGACGATGCACATCCCCGCGATCGTGGGCGCGTACCCGGAGCCGTTCGTGCGCGGTACGGGCGGCAAACGGTTTCCCATCGTGCTCGAGTGCTCGGCTCCGAGCAGCGCGGCCTGCAAGACCGTGGGGAAGCGGCTGGCGACGCAGGGTGCGGTGACGAGCTCCGCCGTGGTCGGCGGATCGGTGGGGCCGAAGACGCTGCGCGTGGTGGTCGGCCCCTGGTCTGCTCTGCATTCGCTCGCGGGCGCGGTGGGGTCGCTCAAGCGCGGCCCGCAGGCGAGCGGCGTGTTCGCCACCCTCGGCAGCGGGGGAAACACGCTCACGCTGCTTGACCAGTTCGGCCATCCCGCGCGCGTGGCGCCGCCCGGCAGCGGGCTCGTGGCCGCCACCGCCGAGGAGGGATCGCAGCCGGTGTGGGTGGTCACGGGCCTCGGCAACGCCGGGGTGGAGCGAGCGGCGCAGGCGCTCAACCCGCAGCGGCTGCACAATGCGTTCGCGCTCGCGGCCACGCCGAGCGGCGACGTTCGGCTGCCGGTGGTGGGCGGATGAGCCTCGTGCCGGTCTACCGCCGCCGTGCGAGCGCCCTTCATGCCGCGCGCGCGGGAGCCTCCGCCGCCTTCTGCCTGGCCCTCGCGTTCGCGCCGATCCTGTTCGACAACCCGATCATCCTGGGCGCGCTGCTCTGCGCCGTGGTGGCGGCGGCGATCGGCGCCGGCGTGGCGCGCGAGCTGCGCCGCTGGGCGGCCATCGCCACCGGGCTCGCCCTGCTCGTCGTGATCGTCAACCCGCTCGTCACCTCCGACGGCCTGACGGTGCTCGTGCGAGGCGGCTCGTTCCTCGGCCGGCGCTGGGACATCACGCTCGAGGCCACGATCTACGGCGCGGTGGCGGCGCTGCGCGTGCTCGACGTGATGCTGGCGTTCGCGCTGCTGTCCGTCGCGGTGGACCCGGACGAACTGCTCCGCGCGCTGCGGCGAATCTCGTACCGCTCGGCCCTCACGGCCGCCCTCACCACGCGGCTCGTGCCAGTCCTGGCTCGCGACGCCTCGCGGAAGAGCGAGGCGGCGCGCTGCCGCCCGCAGCCGCCCGGTCACGCCGCGGTGGCCCGTGCGGCGGTGGGCGGCTCGCTCGAGCGAGCAGTGGAGCTGGCGGCCGCGCTCGAGGTGCGTGGGTACTCGCGCGCGAGGCGCCCGCAGGTGGCGCGCGCGCCGTGGTCGCGGCACGACGTGCGGGTGCTGGCCAGCGCGCTCGCCATCGCGGCGCTGGCGGTGGCCGCCAAGCTGGCAGGCGCCGGCGGGTTCCAGGCTTACCCCACCACGCAGGTGAGCGCCGGCCCGGCCGAGGCGGCGCTGGCGGTGACGTTCGTGGCGCTTGCCGCCGCGCCGTTCATCGGAACAACGAGCCGGCTGGGGGTGGTCCGTGCCTGAGCCGATCATCGCCGCCGAGCACTTCACCTACACGTATCCGGACGGTGCTCAGCCCGCGCTTTGGGACGTCTCGCTCGAGCTCGAGCCTGGGTCGTTCACGGTGCTGGCCGGGGAATCCGGCAGTGGCAAGTCCACGCTGCTGCGCGCCGCCTGCGGGCTCGTTCCCCACTTCCACGGGGGAGAGGCCGCCGGCGAGTTCGCCGTCGGCGGAATGTCCATCCGCGACAGCGGCCCGGGCGACCTGTCGCAGGTGTGCGGCACGCTGTTCCAGGAGCCCGAGTCGCAGGTGGTGATGGGAGGCGTACGTTCCGAGATCGCGCTCGGGCTCGAACACCGCGGCGAAAGCCCCTCGGCCGTGGCGCGCGCGGTGGAGGAGGCCGCGCTCGCGCTGGGAATCGCGCATCTCCTGTCGCGGCGCGCGGACACGCTGTCCGGCGGCGAGCTTCAACGCGTTGCGCTCGCCGCCGCGCTCGCCCACCGCCCCCGGGTGCTGCTCCTCGACGAGCCCACCTCGCAGCTCGACCCGGTGGCGGGCGACGAGCTGATCTGGATGCTGCGGCGGCTGAACGAGGAGTGGGGCACCACGATCCTGCTGTCCGAGCACCGCCTCGAGCGCTGCCTCCCGGCGGCGGACCGCGTGCTGGCGCTCGACCGCGGCCGCCTCGTGTGCGACGCGACACCGCGTGAGTTCCTGGCGTGGGCCGCACACGCGCGGCCCGCGCTCGCCACTCCCGCGGCGCGGATGTTCTCGCTCGCCGGGCTCACTCCGCTCCCGGCGTCGGTCAAGGAGGCGAAGGCCGCGTTGAGCGCGTCTGGTTTCGAATGTCGAGCATCGAGCGTCGAGCACCAGGTCGCTCGCCGCGGAAAGCCGGTTCTCGAGCTGCGGTCCGTGTGGCATGAGATCGAGGACGGGCCGGCGATCCTGCGTGGCGTCGATCTGCGAGTTGGGCCCGGTGAGCTCGTCGCGCTCATGGGCCGCAACGGTGCCGGCAAGAGCACGCTGCTCAAGCACGCGAAGGGGCTCCTCAAGCCCACGCGCGGCAGCGTGAGGGCCGCGGGCGAGGTTGCTCTTCTCCTCCAGAACCCGGGCGACTACCTGATCCACGAGCACGCGCGCGAAGAGGCGGGCGAGAGGGCGCTCGTTGGCGCGGGGCTCGAAGGACGCGGCGGCGCGGACCCGCGCGACCTCTCCGGGGGCCAGCGGCAGCGGCTTGCGCTCGAGGTCGTGCTGTCCGGCCAGGAGCCGCCGGCCGTGGTGTGCCTCGACGAGCCCACGCGCGGCATGGACCGCTCGCGCAAGGACGCGCTCGCCCTGCGGCTGCAGGAGCTCGCGGCGGGCGGCGCGGCCGTGATCGTGGCCACCCATGACCCCGAATTCGCCGCGCGCCTGGCGGAGCGCGTGCTGCTGATGGGGGAGGGCGAGCTGATCGCGGACGGCCCGACCGCCGAGGTGCTCGCGGGCGGGTGGTACTTCGCCACCGAGGTGGCTCGCGTGCTCGGCGGCGCCGGGGGCGCTCTCACGCCCGAGCAGGGCGCCGCCGTGCTTCAGACGGAGCTCGTGTCGTGACCTGGCAGCTCGCATCCGCAGCCGTGCTCGCACTGGTGCTCGCCGCCGGCCTCGTGTGGTTCGAGCGCACGCGGCCGTCCGCCAAGGTTGTCGCGCTCGTGGCCACGCTCGCCGCACTGGCGGTGGTTGGGCGAATCGCGTTCGCGCCGTTCCCCAACGTCAAGCCCACCACTGACATCGTCCTGTTCGCGGGGCTCGCCATCGGCGCGGCGCCCGGCTTCGCGGTGGGAGCGATCACCGCGCTCGCCTCCAACGTCTTTTTCGGGCAGGGTCCGTGGACGCCGTGGCAGATGGTGGCGTGGGGCCTCGTGGGCGTGGCCGGCGGGCTGATCGGGCGCCTGCTCGGCGGGCGCGAGCCCAGGAGAGTTCCGCTTGCGCTTGTGTGTGCCGCCGCCGGCTTCGGCTACGGCGCGCTGCTCGACTTCTACCAGTGGACTCTGTTCGCCACCCACACCCTCGGCTCGTACGCCGCCATTTCCGCCACCTCGTTCCCGTATAACCTGGCGCACGCTTTGGGGAACTTCGTCTTTGCCATGGCGATCGGGCCGGCTTTCGTGCGCGCGTTGCGGCGCTACAGGCGGCGCTTCGAGGTGCGCTGGGTGCAGCCGGCCGTGGCGGCCGCTCTGCTCGCGGCGCTGGTGATCCCGGTCGCGCTCGGTGCGCCGCCGCCGGCTCAGGCCAGCTCGAGCGCTGAGGCCAAGGCACTCAAGTACCTCGACCACGTGCAGAACGTCGATGGCGGCTTCGGCGGAGCGCCGCACCAGGCGTCGAGCCCGCTCTACACCGGGTGGGTCACGCTTGGAATAGCCGCCGCCGGCACGAACCCGCGCGACGTGCGGCACGGAAAGCGCACCGTGGTCACGTACATGCGCAACCACGTGCCGAAGGCGAGGGACGTGGGCGGGCTCGAGCGGACCGTCCTGATGCTGCACGCGTCCGGCGTTTCGCCCCACAACTTCGGGCGCCACAACCTGGTGGCCGAGCTCAGCGCACTTCGCAGGCCGGATGGCTCCTGGGAGGAGCTCGTGGACCACACGTCGTTCGGGATCCTCGCTCTGCGCGCCGGCGGCGTGGCACCGAAGGCGCTGCGGCGGTCGGCGCTCTGGCTCCTGCACCAGCAGAACGCCGACGGCGGCTTCGGCTTCGGCACCAAGGGCGGCTCGAGCGACGCGGACGACACCGGCTCCACGATCCAGGCGCTCGCGAGTGTGGGGTGGCGGCATCGCACCGCGGTCCGGCGGGCAGTGGGCTATCTCCGCAAGGCCCAGAACCCGGACGGCGGCTTCGGCCAGATGAGCGCCGACAGCTCCAACGCGCAGTCCACCTCGTGGGCGGTGCAGGGCCTCGTGGCCGCCGGCGCGAACCCGTCGTCGCTCCGCCGCAACGGGCACACGCCGATCTCCTACATCGCCTCGCTTCAGCAGGCGAACGGCGCGATCCGCTACTCGCGTACGAGCGCGCAGACGCCCGTGTGGGTGACGGCGCAGGCACTCACGGCTCTCGCGCGCAGGGCGTTCCCGGTGAAGGCGCCCAAGCGGCGCGGCTCGGTGCGGGTGGCCGTGGCGAAGCCGACGAAGGCCGCGCCGGCGAAGCCCAGCGCGCCCGCCACGGCCGTAAAGCCGGCGCACAGGTCGAAGCCCGTGCCGATCGCCCACATCGCCACGAAGACGAAGCACCAGCATGCGCCGCCGCCCTCGCACGGGCAGCCGATCGTGCCCGTGGCCACCACCGCTCAGCATGCCGCGCCCACGGCCAGGGTCACCCACCGCCGCGCCGTCACCACCGCGCACGTCGATGACAATGGCGGAGGCGATCTCGGCCCCGCGCTCGCGGGCTTCGCGGCCGCCGCCCTGCTCGCCGGCGGCTACGTGGCGCGCCGACGTCTCCGCGTCCGTCACTGACGCCTGGCAACCTCATAGGCCGCATGGACGTTGAAGAGGCGATCCGCAGCCGCCGCACCCACAAGGCCTACCAGCCCGAGCCGGTGGACCGGCAGACGCTCGACGAGCTGCTCGAACTCGCGCGCTGGGCGCCGAACCACCACCTCACCAACCCCTGGCGCTTCAGGGTGATCGGGCCCGAGTCGCTCGCGAAGCTGAAGGAGGCGGCGGGCCCCGAGGCGGCCACGAAGCTGGACCGCGCGCCCACGCTCGTGATCGCCACGAGCACGCGCATGGGCGATCCGATCCAGGACGAGGAGGACCTGCTCGCCACCGGCGTGGCCGCCTACATCGTCCTGCTGGCCGCGCACGCGCGCGGACTGGTGGGCTACTGGCGCACGCCGGGGATCCTGCGCACCGCCGAGGGCCGCGCGGCGGTGGGCATCCCGGACGACGAGCGCTTCGTCGCGCTGCTCCACCTCGGCCATCCGCGCCAGGAGAAGGAGGCGCCCGAGAGGGAGCCGGCGGGGCACTACGTCACCTACCTGCCGTGATCCGCCGCGAGGACGCAGTAAGGGCGCTCGCGGAGGAGAGCTTCGACGTGGTGGTGATCGGCGGCGGCATCACCGGTGCGGGCGTGGCGCTCGACGCCGCCTCACGCGGATACAGCGTGGCCCTCGTGGAGCGGGAGGACTTCGCCTCGGGCACATCGAGCCGCTCGTCGAAGCTAGTGCACGGCGGCCTTCGCTACCTCCAGAACTTCGACCTGGGGCTGGTGCGCGAGGCGCTCCTCGAGCGCGCTCTGATGGTCAACCTCGCGCCGCACCTCGTTCGCCCGCTGCCGCTGCTCGTGCCCGGATTCGACGGCAAGCGCCCGGACGTGCTCGTGGGGGTGGGGCTGAACATGTACGACGTGATGGCGCGCGACCGGCTGCGCCGCAAGCCCGCCGAGGAGGAGTGGAGCCCGGACCGCCACCGGATCATCTCCGCGGAGGAGACTCTGGAGCTGATCCCCGCGCTCGAGCCGCGCAATCCCACCTCCGCGTACCTCTTCTACGACTGCCAGACCGATGACGTGCGGCTCGTGCTCACCGTGCTCGGCGAGGCGGAGCGCTTCGGCGCCGTGATCGCGAACCGCGTGGAGGTCACCGGCCTCGTGGACCGCGCTGGGCATGCGTCGGGCGTGCTCTGCCGCGACGGTCTCGGCGGCGGCGAGTTCGAGCTCGAGGCGCAGAACGTGGTGAACGCCACGGGAGTTTGGGCGGACCAGATCCGGCCCGACGAGATCTACGCCGAGGAGGAGGTGCCGCGCATCCGGCCGAGCCGCGGCACCCACATCACGATCTCCCAGGACGACCTGCCGCTGACCGCCGGCGCGATCGTTCCTGCCGGTGGCGGCCGCACGATCTTCGCCCTGCCCTGGCTCGGCCGCACGCTCATCGGCACCACTGACAACGACTACGAGGGCGAGCTCGAGCACGTCGCGCCGGACCCGGACGACATCGACTATCTGCTCGAGGCCTGCAACGAGTTCTTCGGCACCTCACACACGCCGGGCGCGATCACGGGCGCGTTCGCGGGTGTCCGCCCGCTGATCTCCACGGGAGACCCGAAGAAGTCCGTGGACATCTCGCGCAAGGCGGAGCTGTACGAGACGAGCTCCGGCCTCCTCACCATCACGGGCGGCAAGCTCACCACCTGGCGGCGGATGGCGAAGATGACGGTGGATCGGATAGTGGAGCGCGAGTCGCGCGAGGCCGAATGCCGCACGCATGAGATCCCGCTGGGCCTGCCCGCCGAGCCCGGCGATCTGCCCCACGTGCCGGGGGTGGACGACGCGAGCCGCGAGCGGCTGGCCGGCCGCTACGGGCACGCCGCCCGCCGGGTGCTCGAGCTGGCTGCGCTGCGGCCCGAGCTGGCGCGCAGGATCGTGCCGGAGCTGCCGGACCTCCTGGCGGAGGCGCCGTTCGCCGTGGTTCACGAGCAGGCGCGCGGCGTGGCGGACGTGCTCATGCGGCGCACGCGGGTGGCGCTGCTGGCCGCGCCGGCGCTCGTGGAAGAGGACGCCGAGGCGCCGCGCGCCGTGGCGAACGCGATCGCGCCCGAGCTCGGATGGGACTCCGAGCGCGTGGAGCGGGAGCTGCGCGACTGGCACGAACTCGCCCGCGTCGAGGGGATCGCCCCGCCGAGCGGTTAAGTTGTTCAGCACGGAATGAACGGCGACGGCCTCGTCACGATCGCGCAGATCTCGGACCTGCACTGCGGGTCGCCGCACTTCGTTCCCAGCCTGCTCGAGCGCGCGATCGCCGAGCTGAACGAGCTGAGGCCGGACTGCGTGATCGTCTCGGGCGACCTCACCAATGACGGCTTCCGCCCCGAGTACCAGACCGCGCGCGAGTACCTCGACAGGCTCGAGTGCGAGCGGGTGATCGTGGTGCCGGGCAACCACGACTCGCGCAACGTGGGCTACGTCCACTTCGAGGAGCTGTTCGGCGACCGCTCCACGTTCCTGCACATCGACGGCGTGTCGATCGTGGCGATCGACTCCACCGAGCCGGACCTGGACCACGGCACGATCGGCCGCGGCCGCTACCCGTGGATACAGCAGTGCTTCGCGGGCGACGCGTACCTGCGCATCTTCGTCCTCCATCACCACCTGCTGCCGGTGCCGGGGACCGGCCGCGAGCGCAACGTGGTGCACGACGCGGGCGACGCCCTCGAGTGCCTTCAGCGCGCCGACTGCCACCTGGTGCTCTCGGGGCACAAGCACGTGTCGTACGCGTGGCGCCTCGAGGACCTCTTCGTGGTCAACGCAGGCACGGTGTCGACCACCCGCCTGCGGGGCAAGACCAAGCCCTGCTACGGCGTGATCGAGGCCTCACCGGAGCGCGTGACCGTCTACCGGAAGTACCCGTTCCACGAGCAAGAAGCGATTCTGCAGTTCGATCCGCGGACGTACGAGTATGAAAAGTCCGCGGCGTTGCTTGGCGAAACCGCTACGGGGTGAGTATCGAGTATCGGGTGGCTCGATACTCGAGACTCGATACTCAGTTCAGTTTCCCGATCTTGAAGATCTTCGTCCCACAGTCAGGGCAGGTGCCCTGGATCGCGGGGCGACCGTTCTTCATGGTCACCTGCTGCGGGTTCTGGATCTCGACCTTCTTCTTCTCCTTCACGCAATAGCCCTCTGGCATACGCGTTCACCTCCTCGGTTGACACGCGTTATTCGAGATCTGGCGCAATTCTCCTCTACCGCAAAGGTTTATCGGGCGAAGCTCCCGGAATCATCAATTTGAGGTACGGAGAGGCACGCGTCCCGAGCGGGCGACATAGCCCGCTCGGAGGCGCGACATTGTTGGAGATGGCACAAATGATGGATGCAGTCGGGATCGAGGACGCGCGGGCTTGGCCCGGGATGGACGTGTTCGATCGCGAAGGTGACCACATCGGCCGTCTGAGCGGTCTCTACGTGGACAAGGACAGCCAACGGCCGATGTTCGGCCTGGTCCGCACCGGCCTCTTTGGTCTCCGCTCCGTTCTGGTGCCGCTGGCCGGCGCCTTCGAGGAAGGTGGCGCGCTGATCGTGGACATCGAGAAGCCCGCCACCAAGGGCTCACCCCAGCTTCGCCGCGACGAGGTGCTCTCGGACGGCGCGGAGTTGCAGCTCTACCAGCACTACGGGCTCGAGCACGGGCCCGACAGGCAGCTCGAGCTGTGGGAGCTCGAGCACGCGCGCTAGACCGGGCCGCCACAATTCCGCAAATGGAACGCGGCCCAGTCGTGGCGCTGATCGATGGCGAGCACCATCCCGCAGCCGTGCGCGACGCGCTGGAGCGGCTGGACCGTGAGCGCGGCGTCTCGGCCGTGGTGTTCTGCGGTGGTGAGGAGAAGGTGAGGGGTGAGGTGCTGGCCGAGCCCGAGCGTCACTACGGCTTCGCGATCGAGCACGACGCGGAGGCGGTGCTGCGCGGCGCACGCGCCGCGGGCGCGCGGGCAGTGGTCGATCTGGCGGACGAGCCGGTGCTGCCGCCGCCCGTGAAGCTCAGGCTCGCCGCGCTCGCGCTGCACGCGGGGCTTCCATACGAGGCACCGGGCACGCTTCTCACGCCTCCGCGCTACGAGCCCGTGCAGTTCGATGGGCCCAAGCTCGCCGTGATCGGCACCGGCAAGCGCACCGGGAAGACGGCCGTGGCCGGGCACTGGGCCGGGCTGCTCCGCGCGCGTGGCGTGGCGCCGGTGATCGTGTCGATGGGCCGCGGGGGGCCGGCGGAGCCCCAGGTGGCGCAAGCCGGCACCTCCCTCGCCGACCTGCGCGCGATCGCGATGAACGGCCGGCACGCGGCCTCCGACTACCTCGAGGACGCGGTGCTGGCGGGCGTTCCCACAGTGGGCTGCCGGCGCGTGGGCGGCGGGCTCGCGGGGGAGCCGTTCGAGTCGAACGTGCCCGATGGCGCGCGCCTCGCCGCCTCGCTCGAACCGGACGTGCTCATCTTCGAGGGCTCCGGCTCGTGCATCCCGCCGCTCGAGGCGGACGCGACGGTGTGCGTCGTCGGCCGGGAAGCGGATCTCAGCGGCCTTGGCATCTACCCGCTCTTGCGCAGCAGGCTCGCGCTCCTGATGGGCGACCACGACTACGGCGATCTGCCCTGCCCCTCACTGCGATGCACGCTTGTGACCGAGCCGGTGGAGGTCCCGCACCCGGACGCACGCGTGGCGCTCTTCACCACGGGAGCCACGTACGCGGACTCGGTGGAGCCCGTGGTGGCTTCCACAGCGCTCGCGCGCCGCTCGGAGCTCGACCGAGAGCTCGATCGCGCGGCCGCGGAGCGCTGCGACGTCTATCTGGTCGAGCTCAAGGCAGCCGCGATCGACACAGTTGCTGTTCGTGCCGAGCGGGAAGGCGCCCGCTTGGTGTTCCTCCGCAACCGTCCAGTGGCAATTGACACCGATCTGGACGCAGAACTGCTCGAGCTCCACAACCGCGTCTAAAGACCCGGGCAGATTTGGCGGCCCGCTCACGTCTACTTGGAGAGAGCCGGTCATCGACGCACACGGGAGGTGAGGGTTCGATGAACAATCTGGCTCAGCACCGTCGGCTGCTGATCGCGATCGCAGTGCTGATCGTGGTCGCGCTTGCCATCACGCTGATCGCCGTTTATTCCGGTGGCGGCGGCGGTGGAGGCGCTGGAGGCGGCTACTAACCCAGACCATGAGATCGGGCCGTCGCGCTCACGCGGCGGCCCGAGGCTTATCCTGACTCCTTCCCGCAGGCCCAAACTGGGCGGGAAGCACACTGAGCAGTCGCGAGAAACCGCAAGAAGTTCAGATCATCGGCGGGGACGGCCGACAGCAGCTTCCCTACTCGAAAGGTCTGATGGCGCAGTCGCTGTCGGCGTCCGGCCTGTCGCCGGACCGCGCGTACGAGCTCGCGCGCATCGTGGAGCGGCGTCTTCACGAGCGCACGCTGTCCGACATCACGGTGGCCGACCTCAACGAGCTCGTGGAGGAGGTCCTCCTCGAGGAGGTGGGCGGAGACGCTGTGCGCCGCTTCCACGAGTGGCAGCGGCTCGACCGCCTCGACAGGCCGCTCGTGGTCCTGCTCGCCGGCAGCACGGGCGTCGGCAAGTCCACGCTCGCCACGATGCTCGCCGCCCGTCTCGGCATCACGCGCGTGATCGCCACAGATGTGATCCGTCAGGTGCTCCGGGCATTCTTCTCGCGTGAGTTCATGCCGGCTGTTCACTACTCCGCGTTCGAGGCGGGCAAGGCAGTCGACCTCGTGATCGGCCAGGACGAGGATCGGGACCTCATCGGCTTCGTCCGCCAGGCGGAGAGCATCGCCACAGGCGTCGAGGCGATCGTCGAGCGAGCGTGCCTCGAGCGCACGCCGATGGTGCTCGAGGGCATCCATCTCGTGCCGGGCGCGCTGCGCGAGGAGCTGCACGACCGCTGCGTCGCGGTCGAGGCGGTGCTGTGCGTCGACGACGAGGAGCTTCACCGCAGCCACTTCGCGATGCGCGGCGGCCACCGGCCCGCGGAGCGCTACCTCAGCCGCTTCGAGCAGATCCGCAAGCTTCAGAACTACCTCGTCGGACGGGCGAAGGAGGAGGGTGTGGCAGTGATTCAGAACGACAGCATCGATCGCGCGCTGCCGCGGTTGATGGACCTCGTGCTCGACTCTGTGAGCCGTGTGTCATCATCGGAGGCCCGATGAAGCTCTTTATCGACACGGGCTCCGTCGCGGAAGTGGAGGAGATCGCGGGCTGGGGCATCCTCTCCGGCGCAACCACGAATCCCTCGCTGCTCGCGAAGGAGGATGGCGATCCCGGCGACATCATTCGCCGCATCTGCGACCTCGTGAACGGCCCCGTCTCCGCCGAGGTGGTCTCAGACAACGCGGAGGGCATGATCGCCGAGGGCCGTGCGCTGTCCGAGCTGCACGAGCACGTGATCGTCAAGACGCCCTTCTCGACGGCGGGTCTCGCCGCGTGCCGCGCGCTGTCGGAGGACGGCATCCGGATCAACATGACTTTGGTGTTCTCCGCCAACCAGGCGCTGCTTGCCGCCGAGGCGGGCGCCACCTACATCTCCTGCTTCATGGGCCGGCTCGACGACATCTCGATCAACTCCACCGACGTTGTGCGCGAGATCGTGGAGGCGCTGCGGCCGGGCGGCACAACGTCGCAGGTGCTCGCTGCCTCGATGCGCCACCCGGAGCACGTGGTCACCGCGGCGCGGCTCGGTTGCGAGGTGTCCACCGTGCCGGCCAAGGTGCTCCACCAGATGCTCGACCACCCGCTCACCACCGCGGGCATCGACCGCTTCGCGGCGGACTGGAAGGAGCGGCCCGAGTTCGGCGAATGGCTCAACGGCCTCGTTGAGTCGCGCGCGGCCGCGACGCACTGAGCACATGTCAGTCCTAGACCGCAAAGAGCTCGAGCAGAGCCCGCTGGCCGATCTGCACGCGATCGCGTCGGAGCTCGGCGTGGAGGGCTTTCGCCGGATGCGCAAGGAGGAGCTGATCGGGGCGATCCTCAAGGACCAGCCCGAGGACGGCGACGAGCCGCCGGAGCGCGACCGTGCCGCCGAGGCGGAGGCCGTGGTTGAGGAGCGCGAAGCCGAGGAGGAGGAAGAAGAGGCCGAGGCCGAGGCCGAGGCCGAGCCCGAACCGGAGCCCGAGCCCGAGGAGGAAGACGTCCGCACGGGCGTGCTCGACATCCTCCCGAACGGCAGCGGCTTCATGCGCTCGGATCCTTTCTCGCACTCGCGTGACGACGTGTACGTCTCACCCGCGCAGATCCGCCGCTGCGAGCTGCGCGCCGGCGATGAGATCTCAGGGCCCGTGAGGCCGCCGCGGCGCTCGGAACGCTACCCGTCGCTCGTGCGGATCGACGCGGTGAACGGCCAGGAGCCGGAGCCGCCCGCCGACCGGCCGCGCTTCGAGGACCTCACGGCGGTGTTCGCCACCGAGCGGCTGCCGAGTCCTGACGGCCTGGACGCGCCATTCGGCAAGGGCTCCCGCGTGGCGATCGCGGGACCGCCGGGCGCGGGTGCCACATCGCTGCTCCGGCGGATCGTCTCGTCGCTCGGAGGCGGCGAGCTCGAGCCCGTGGTGGTGCTCGCGGGCGTGCGGCCCGAGGAGGTCACCGAGTGGCGGCGCGAGAGCGGAATAACCGTCGCGGGCGGCGCCTTTGACGGCTCGCAGGAAGAGCAGGCGCAGGTCGCGGAGATGGCTGTGGAGCGCGCAAAGCGCGCGGTCGAGCAGGGCCGCGACGCCGTTGTGGTGGTCGACTCGCTGGACGCGCTGCCCTCGGCCGTCGCCCGGCGCGTCTTCGGCGCTGCTCGCAAGGTCGAGGAGGGCGGCTCGCTCACCGTGATCGCCGCCGTGGGCGAGAGCGCGGAGCCACTGCGCGTGGCGACCACGCGGATCGTGCTTGACGGCGGCACGACCAGCGCTTCGTCCGGGACCACCCGGGCGGACCTGCTCAGCTAGCGCCGAAGGCTGGGACGAAGACGGCGGAACGGCGCGAACCCGGCGCTCACGCCACGCTCTTCACTTTTTCCACGATATACGTGAATAACGTGAAGAGCGTGGGCCCGTGCGTGCGTCAGCGGCGGTAAGCCACCCCGGCCCAGGAGGGCTCGGGGGAGAGCTCCACGAGCTCCCAGTCGCGGTCCGGCTGCGCGTAGCCGAAGGCGTGGGTCTCATCGTCGAACACGATCTCGAGCTCGCCCTCCTTAACGCGCTGGTCGAGCCACGCCCCGCGGAACACGAGCCTGCGCAGCCAATGCACGAGTGACCGCTCGGAGGGCCCGGACAGCTCGCGCCAGCAGGCGTTGATGTGGTGGCCGAGGTCGGACGCCGGCTCCGGCACCTCGCCGTTCACGGTGAGGTTCACGATGTCCTCGCGCTCCTCGGCGCCGAGCGGGCCGCCCACGAAGCCGAGCTTCATCGCGGCCTGCTCCACCCGCTCGGTGAAGTCGCGCTCGTTGAAGGTGAAGCGGAGCTCCCCGTACTCGAGGACGTAGTCCGACCCGGACTCGTAGTTCCCGCGCTTGGTTGTGCCGTGGTCCATGACGAAAGACGCCCGAACCCCGGGGCGCGTCGGCATTCTAAGCACGATTCCTTCCCCTCTAGAAGGGGTGCAACCACACTTGCATCGAAGGGGGGGCGAAATTGGGTCACTCGGCCCTTAACAGGGCATGGACTCCCGCACGCTGCTGCTCCTCGAGGACGACGAGGCCACGGCCGGCTTCCTCGCCGACAACCTCACCGCCGACGGCTTCCGCGTGGTCACGGCCAGTGGGGCGGGCGAGGGCTGGCGCGCGCTCGAGCTGCGCCACCCTGCGCTGCTCCTGCTCGACCTCGGACTCGCGGACGGGAGCGGCCTCGAGCTGCTCGACAGGGTGCGCGCGGCGGACGGCCTCGCCTCGCGCGTGGATCCGGCGCTGCCCGTAATCGTGGTGAGCGGGCGCGCGTCGGACGTCGACCGTGTGCGCGGCCTGGCGCGCGGAGCGGACGATTACGTGGCAAAGCCGTTCTCCTATCCAGAGCTGGTCGCCCGCATCCGAGCGGTGCTGCGCCGCGCGGATGGGCGCAGCCAGCGCGGCGCGATCCGCGTGGCGGACCTCGCGCTCGACCCTCTCACGCGCCGGGTCTCGCTCGCCGGCAAGCCGGTGGACCTGTCGGCCAAGGAGTTCTCGTTGCTGCAGAAGCTCGCCAGCGATCCCACGCGTGTCTTCCTCAAGGCTGAACTGCTGCGCGAGGTGTGGGGCTTCCAGGTACCAGGCGCCACCCGCACTCTCGACGCTCACGCGTGCAGGCTGCGGCGCAAGCTCGCGGGCTCGCCACGTCCGCTGGTGATCACCGTGCGCGGCGTGGGCTACCGGCTCACGGAGGAGCTGTGACGGCCGCTGCTCTCAGCGGCTGGACGCTGGCGCTGGCCGCTGCGTGTTACGTGGCGCGCCTGAGGCGGCGCCTGCAGCTCGTGGCGTGCGCGGAACACGAGCTCCGCGGCCCTCTGGCGGCACTCACGCTCGCGGCGGCGCGCCGGCGTGCGGTGGAGACGTCCGTGATCGAGGGGCAGCTCGAGCGCGCCCGGATCGCGCTCGCCGACCTAACGGAGGCGCGACGTGGCCGGCGCGCACCCGCGCGGCTCGAGCGGCTGGATATGGGGCAGCTCGCGCGGCGCGCCGCCTCCTCTTGGGCCGGCACCGGCGCGCAGGTCACGCTCGACTGGCGCGCGGGCCACGCACCAGTGGACGCCGATCCCGCTCGCGTGTCGCAGGCACTCGGGAACCTGCTCTCGAACGCTGTCGAGCATGGCGACGGGAACGTTGTGCTGCGGGGCGTGTGGCGAGCCGGGCGCTTGCGAGTGGAGGTGGCGAATCGCGGCCGCGGGCTCGCGATCGCGGCCCGCGCGGTGGAGGACGTGGGCGGCCGGTTCGGCTTCACGGCCGCGGGGGATCAGGTGCTGGCGAGCGTTGAGCTGCCGGCAGCCGAGCCATGAGCCGCCGCCGCCTGGCGATCACGCTCGCGCTCGCTCTGTTGAGCGGCTGGCTCGCGGCCTCGGATGTCCGCAGCAAGGAGCGCCGTATCCAGAAGAGCGTTGGCCCGCTCACCTCCGCGCTCGTGGCCCGCACCGACATCGCGCCTGGCAAGCGCGTTGGGCGGGGAGACGTTCAGCTGCGGCAATTGCCGGCGCGGTACCTGCCGCCCGACGCCCTTCGCTCGGACGCCGATGCGCTCGGGCTTCGGGCGGCCGTACCGGTGCCGCGCGGCGCGTACGTCACGGCGTCGGCGCTGGCCAGCCCGAGCAGCGCCGGCAGCGGCGCACCCACGCTTGCCCCGGGCGAGCGCGCGCTGGACGTGAACGTGTCGAACACCGGGGCGGCCGAGCTCGGCGGACCCGGCGCGCGCGTGGACGTGCTCGTCACCACGGGCAAGGGCGGCGGCGCCGGCCGAACGAGTCTGGCCCTCCAGGACGTGCAGCTCCTGGGGGTGCGTCAGGGGAGCGGCGACCAGTCGGACCATCTGATCGCGACGCTGCGCGTGACAGTGCGCCAGGCGGTGTACCTCACCGCCGCACAGAACTTCGCGCAGGAGGTGCGCCTCCTTCCGCGCCCGAGGGGCGACCGCGGCGGCGCAGGCAGGCTGAGCATCGGCGGGAGGCAGCTCTAGTGTCCTGAGTCATTCCCGACTCAGGACACTAGGTACTGTCAGGGACGGTTATGGGCTTCTGGCATCGCTACCGCCGCGGTGTTCGGGTGGCGGTGCCGTTCGCCGTCGCCGTCGGCGTGTTCGGTCTCTCGTTCGGCGTGCTCGCGCGCGAGGCGGGGATGGGCTCCCTGGCGCCGGTGGTGATGTCCATCACCACGTTCGCGGGCTCCGCCCAGTTCGCCGTCACGTCGGTGCTCGGCACGGGCGGGGGAGTGGCCGCGGCCTGCATCGCAGCCCTGCTGCTGAACGCCCGCTACGGCCCGATCGGCATGTCGGTGGCCTCCGCGCTGAGGGGTGGCCGGCTCAAACGCCTGGTGGAGGCGCAGATAGTGGTGGACGAGTCGTGGGCGCTGTCGAACCAGGGCGGCGGCCGCTTCGACCGCGGGATCCTGATCGGCGCCGGAACGCTGCTCTACGCGTCGTGGGTGGTGGGCACCACGATCGGGGTGCTGGCGGGTGACCTGATCGGCGACCCGAACAAGCTCGGCCTCGACGCCGCGTTCCCCGCGCTCTTCCTGGCCCTGCTCGTCGGCCAGATCCGCTCCCGCCGCGCCGCCGTGGCCGCCGCCGCGGGAGGGGCCATCGCCCTCATCGTCACCCCATTCGCCAAGCCCGGCGTGCCGCTGATCGTCGCCTGCCTCGCGTGTGTTCTCGGCTGGCGGCGCAAGCCCGACGAGGATCGCGGCTGGGCCCCGGCCGAGACGATCGCGGAGGAGCTGCCATGAGCGCTACCTGGGCGGCCGTGGTGATCGTCGGAGTGGCCACGATCGCGATCAAATCCGCCGGCACCCTGCTGCTCGGCGGCCGGCAGCTGCCGGCGCGGATAACCGGGATGATCGAGCTGCTGGCCCCCGTGATGCTCGCCGCGCTCGTGGTGAGCAACACCTTCGGCGGTGACCACAAGCTCGTGCTCGACGCCCGCGCGGCGGGCCTGGCGGCCGCCGCCATCCCGATCGCGCTGCGGGCGCCGCTGCTCGTAACGGTGGTCGTAGCCGCCGCCACGGCGGCCATCATCCGGGCGATCTAGCCCCACGGAACGAGAACGGGCGGCCCGGAGGCCGCCCGTCTCGCAACTCGGGTTGAGTTGGGTGTCTTTTAAGCCGCCTCGCGCAGCGAGTCGAGGTCGCCGCTCTCGGCCAGCTGGCGCAGCGCCCGCTCCTCGAGCTGGCGCACCCGCTCGGCGGACATGCCGAGCACGCGGCCGGTCTCCCGCAGCGGGGTGGGCTCAGCGAGCCCCACGCCGAAGCGCAGCTCCACGACGTCGCGCTCACGCTCGGGCAGCTTGTCGAGCGCCTTGCGGACCGCCTCGTCGCGGAAGTTCATCACGACCTCTTCCTGCGGCTCCGGCTTGTCGGAGCTCAGGAAGTCGCCAAATGCGCTGTCGCCGTCGTCGCCCACAGGCTGATCGAGGCTCGCCATCGGCTGCGATGCCTTCTTGATCTCCTCGACCTCCTCAATCGGGAGCTCCGCCACTTCGGCGATCTCCTCGATCGAGGGCTCACGGCCGAGCTTCACGTTCAGCTCACGCTCCACACGCGAGATCTTGCGCTCGCGCTGGGCGATGTGAACCGGCATCCGAATCGTGCGCGAGGTGTTGTGCAGCCCGCGCTGGATCGCCTGACGGATCCACAGCGTCGCGTAGGTGGAGAACTTGAAGCCACGCCGCCAGTCGAACTTCTCGGCAGCGCGAATCAGCCCGATCACGCCCTCCTGGATCAGGTCGCCGAGGGTGAGGCCCTGGCCCTGGTACTTCTTCGCGATCGAAACGACCAGGCGGAGATTCGAATTGATCATCCGGTCCTTGGCCGCCATGTCGCCGCGCTCGATCCGCTTGGCCAGCTCGATTTCCTCAGCGGCGGTGAGCAGGGGGTAACGCCGCGCCTCGTTAAGGAACTGCTGCAGGGAGTCGAGGCCGCCCTCGTCCTGCCAGCCCTTGCCGGCGCTCTTCTCGGTTTCAGTCTCAAACCCCGTCTCGGAGACGGGCAGCTTCGTCAAAGTAGTCGTCACGGCCTCTTTCGGTTCCAAAGTTCGATGTGCGTCGAATTATAGCACGAAAGCATGTTCGTGCTTCTCTTCCGTAAGTAAGAACGACGGAAAGAGTGATTGGTTTCGCTAAAGCGCCACTAAAGCCTTCGGGAGTTCCCGATAAGAACGACTTTTATGCAGCTTTGGACGACTGAAGGATGGACGTTAGTACGCCCGGGAACCTTTGTTCGAGCTCGTCGCGCCGTAGCGACATCAGCCTTTTGGTCCCATTTGCACGGGTATGCGTTACGCCGGCCTCGCGCAGGACCTTGAAGTGATGGGACATCGTGCTCTTCGAGAGATGGCCGTTCAGGGAGCTGCAGGCCACCTCGCCGCTCGTCGCCAGCACCCGCACGATTTCAAGCCGAACAGGGTCGCTCAGTGCGTGGAGGACGTTGGCGAGATCAACGTCTTCGAGTCTCGGGTGGTAGAGGTCCCTCACTCCGTTGGCTTGTTCGACGTTTGACGAACAAAAACGAGGATAGCCGGGAAGTGCGGTAGCGACTAATCGGCCGCCTTCACCACCAGCACCGGGCAGGGGGCATGGTGGACCACCTGGTTCGACACGCTCCCCATCATCGAGCCCTTCAACCCGCCGTAGCCGCGCGAGCCGATCACGATCAGCTTTGCGCCACGCTCGTTCGCCGTATCCACGATCGCGGCGGCCGGGGGGCCCTCCGCCACCGCCGGCTCGGCTTCGAAGCCCGCTGCGCGGGCAAGCTCGGCACCGTCCGCGGCCAGCTTCTCTGCGCGGTCGCGCGTGGCCGTTTCCACTTCCTGCACCGGGATGCCGGCCGCAAACTGGTCGAGGCCGTAGCCGCCCACCGGCACGGTGAGCAGCTCCCAGGTGTTCAGCACGATCGCTCGTCCGCCGGCGAGGATCGCCCCGGCCTGCTCGATCGCGTGCTTGGCCTCGTCCGAGCCGTCGAAGCAGATCAGGATCGGCGCCTCGCTCATCTCACCCCTTCGGTCTGGTACGTGGAACCTCGCGTAGTTTGCCGGGATGCCGGGCGCTGGGCCGGGCGGGAGGATCGAGGCGTGCCTACGAAGGTCGACCTGAAGCGCGGTCTCGGCGCCCTCTACCGGGCCAAGCGGAGCCCGGAGCTGGTCCGGCAGCGGTGGAGTAGATGACCGAGACGCTGGCAGCCCCCACGAGGAGGGGTCCTGCCGACGCCGGGGCCCTGATCGAGCTGCGCGAGGTCTCCCGCCGTTACGAGGTGGGCGAGAACGTGGTGGTCGCGCTCGACAGGGTGAGCCTGAGCGTGGAGGCCGGCGAGTTCATCGTGGTGCTCGGCCCGTCGGGCAGCGGCAAGACCACGCTGCTCAACATGATCGGGGCCCTCGATTCTCCCAGCGATGGACGGGTGGTCATCGGCGGCCGTGACATCAGCCACGCGTCGCGCAAGGAGCTGTTCCGCTTCCGCCGCAACACCGTGTCGTTCGTGTTCCAGACCTTCAACCTGTTCCCGACACTCACCGCCCTCGAGAACACGGAATTCGGGGCGGACGTGGCCGGCCGGCCGGATGCCCGTGAGACAGCGCGCGAAATTCTCAGTCGCGTCGGCCTCGGCGGGCGCGAGGCGCACTTCCCGCATGAGCTGTCTGGTGGCGAGCAGCAGCGCGTGGCAATCGCACGTGCGCTCGCGGCCGGCAATCCGCTGCTGCTTGCCGACGAGCCAACGGGCGAGCTCGACTTCCAGACAGGCGTGCAGATACTCGACCTGCTGCACGAGCAGACCCACGAGCTCGGCACGGCGGTGGTGGTGGTCACGCACAACCGTGAGATCGCCCGCGTGGCACACCGCGTGGTGGAGCTGAGCAGCGGGCGGATCGTGTCCGACGCGCCGCCGGCCGGCGGTCCGGCGGACGTGTCGACCCTCCAGTGGTAGCGCCATGCCCGGCGGCCTGAGACGCTGGCTCATCTGGTCCTGGCGAGACCTTCGCGCGCGCTGGATGGTCGTGGCCGCCACCGGGCTCGTGATCGCGATGGGCACCGGCGTCTACGCGAGTCTCGGCAACCAGCGAGGGTGGCGGCGATCCTCGCTCAATGCGAGCTACGCAAAGGCGAACGCCCACGACGTGAGGCTCACGCTCGGCGAGGGCGACTACGCGCCGGCGGGAAGCCTCGCGGCGGCGGTGCGCGCCCTGCGTCGCCACGCCGGCGCCCAGCGCGTGGAGGAACGGCTCGTGGCACCGACGCAGGTGGACGCCTCGAGCGGCGGGCGGACCGTGCTCGTGCCGGGGCGGATCGTCGGCATCCCGCCGGACTCGCGGATCGACCTGATCTCGGTGAACGGCGGTCGAGCCCTCAGCGCCGCGGACGCCGGTTCCCCAGTTGCGGTTCTCGAGCAGCACTTCGCGAAGGTGTATGGCCTGCCCGCCACCGGTTCCGTGTCGATCGGCGGCACGCGCCTCCACTACGTGGGACGCGGCATGACGCCGGACTACTTCATCGTCACGTCCGCCGCGGGCTGGGGCGCCGAATCCAGCCTTGCCGTCGTGTTCCTGCCGCTTGCCACCGCGCAGCGGCTCAGCGGCCATGCCGGCGTGAACGAGCTGGTGGCACGCCTCGCGCCCGGCGCGAATGCGCGCGCGTTTGGGCAGCAGGCGTCCGCGGCCATCCGCCGCGCGCTGCCGGGCACGGGCGTGACCGTGACGTTGCTTGCGGACGAGGACGCGCACCGCACGCTCTACCGGGACGCGCGCAACGACCAGAAGATCTTCGACGTGTACGCGTACCTGCTGCTGGCCGGCGCCGCGTTCGTGGCGTTCAACCTGGTGAGCCGCGTGGTGGAGGCGCAGCGGCGCGAGATCGGGATCGGCATGGCGCTGGGAGTGCCGCCGCGCGCGCTGGCTCTCCGCCCGTTCCTGTTGGGCGCGGAGGTGGCGCTGCTCGGCGTGGTGTTCGGAGTGGGCGTGGGGATCGGCTTCGGCGAGCTGTTGAAGATGCTGATGGCCGATCAGCTGCCGCTTCCGCGCTACACGAGCCCCTTCTCCCTGCAGATGTTCGCTGTGGCGGCCGCGTTGGGCTTCGTGCTGCCGCTCGTGGCCACGGCGGTGGCCGTGCGGCGCGGGGTGGCGCTCACCCCGGTGGAGGCGATCCGCGGCGCGCGGACCGAAGCCGGTGGACTGGCACCTCTGCTGAGGCGTGTGCCGCTCCCGGGGCGGACGCTCGCGCAGATGCCGCTGCGGAATGTGCTTCGCACACCGCGCCGCACCCTGCTCACCGTGCTCGGCATCGGCGCCGTGCTCACGGCGCTCGTGTCGCTCGGCGGGATGATCGATTCGATGCGCGCGACGGTGAACGAGAGCGAGCAGCAGACCCGGTCGACCAGCCCGGAGCGGCTGTCGGTGACGCTGACCGGTCTCGTGCCGCGGGACTCTGCCGCCATCAAGCAGGTGGCGGCCAACCCGGCGGTAGGCGCGGCGGCGCCGGAGATCGCGGTGCCGGCGGAGCTGGCGGGCCGCAAGCGAATTGAGCTGTCGCTCGAGGTGCTGGACGCGGGGAGCCCGGTCTGGCATCCGGCCGTGAGCCATGGGAGCTTCCGGCCAGGGCAGCCGGGGATCGTGATCTCGTCGCGGGCGGCACGCCAGCTCCGTGTGCACGTTGGGGACACGGTGGTGCTCCGCCACCCGCGCGTGAGCGCCGCCGGCCGCGTGGACGTGGTGGATTCGCGCGTTCGGGTGGCCGCGCTCCACTCGAATCCCTTCCGCTTCCTCGCCTACATGGACGAAAGCCAGGCTGGGCTGATGAACATGACCGGCCTGGCGAATGCAATGACCGTCGTGCCCGCTCCCGGGAAGACGCAGGCGGCGGTGGAGCGCGCGCTGTTCGGCCGCCCTGGAGTGGCCGCCGTCCAGCCGGCGTCGTCGCTCACGGACGCCGCCCAGAAGGCGATCGACGAGTTCCTCTCGGCGATCATCCTCACCGAGGGGATAGTGCTCCTCCTGGCGCTGCTGGTGGCGTTCAACTCGAGCAGCATCAGCGCCGACGAGCGCAGGCGGGAGAGCGCCACGATGTTTGCGTTCGGGGTCCCGGTCCGCTCCGCTGCCCTCCTGGCCGTGCTGGAGAACCTCGTGATCGGGCTGCTCGCCACGGGGCTCGGGCTGGCGCTTGGCTACCTCGTCACTCGTTGGGTGGTGAGCAGCCTGATGCCGCAGACATTCCCGGAGCTGGGCGCCCAGATGGCGCTGTCGGTGGGCACGCTGCTCATGGTCGTGCTCGCCGGCGTGGTGGCAGTTGGGCTCGCGCCACTCCTCACGGTGCGCCGCCTGCGCCGGATGAGCGTGCCGTCCACGCTGCGAGTGGTCGAGTAGATCGGGGAAAGACCGCAGCACATCGCGGGTAGACCCCGATGTTCGCCTGCGGCGAGGGGCCTAGCTTGCGGCTATGGCGGTCACCTCAGCAGCGCCGGAGGCGGGGCTCGCCCCGAAACAGGCCGCGCGCATGGACGAGTACGTGGCGCGCGCCCGGGCGGCCTCGGAAGCGCTCCGCCGGCTCGACCAGGAAGCGGTCGACAAGATCGTGTGGGCGATGGTGGTGGCGGGGCTCGAGAGCGCGGTGGATCTGGCGCAGCTCGCCATCGAGGAGACCGGCTTCGGGGTGTTCGAGGACAAGGTGGTGAAGAACTACATCGCCACCGAGTTCCTCTACGACTACCTGAAGGACAAGAAGACCGTGGGGGTGATCGACGAGGATCCCGAGCGCGGCATCGAGTACATCGCCGAGCCGATCGGCGTGGTGCTCGCGCTCCTGCCGATCACGAACCCCACGTCCACGGTGCTGTTCAAGTCGATCGTGGGCGCGAAGACGCGCAACGCGATGCTCTTCAGGCCTTCCGCCCGCGCGGCCGGCTGCGCGGTGCGCGCCGTGGAGATCCTGCAGGAGGCGGGGGAGAGAGCCGGACTGCCGCGGGACGCGCTGCAGGTGATCCCCGACCCGACGCTCGACATCTCGCAGTACCTCTTCCACCACCCGGACGTGGACTTCATCTGGACCACGGGCGGGCCGAAGGCGGTGGCCGCGGCGAACGAGGCCGGCAAGCCGTGCATCAGCGTCGGCCCCGGCAACGCGCCGGTGTATCTGCACCGCTCGGCCGACGTGTCGATGGCGGTGGTGGACGTGCTGATCTCCAAGACGTTCGACTCCTCGGTGATCTGCCCGGCGGAGCAGACCTGCGTTGTGGACGACCCCATCTACGACGAGGTGGTGGCGGAGTTCGAGCGCATGGGCGCGCAGGTGCTGAGCGACGACGAGGTGAGACATCTCGCCGATGCCACCTTCCGCGAGGACGGCAGCGTGAACATGGCGGCGCTCGGCCAGTCATGCCTCAATCTGGGCGGGCTTGCGGGTATCGAGATCCGCGATGACGCGAAGGTGATCCTCGCGCCGCTCCCATCCGATCTCGACGAGCTTGCCGCGCACCCGCTGGTGCACGAGAAGCTGATGCCGGTGCTGGGGCTCGTGCGCTCGCCGTCGGTGGAGCACGGGATAGACGCGTGCGTGCTCGTCACCGAGCTGGGCGGGCTCGGCCACACCTCCGCCGTGTATGCGCGCGACGAGGACGTGATCCGCGCCTTCGCGCGCGAGGTGCGCACCGGCCGCATCCTGGTGAACGCGCCGACAGCGGTGGGCGCGCTCGGCGGGGTCTACAACTCGATGACGCCGACCTTCTCGCTCGGCTGCGGCACGTGGGGAGGGTCGATGACCACCGACAACGTCAACTACCGCAACCTCCTCAACATCAAGACGGTTTCGCGCCGGCACGCGCCGCCGCAGTGGTTCCGCGTCCCCTCGGACACCTACTTCAACACGGGCGCGCTCGAGAACCTGCGCCCGCTCGAAGCCCGGCAGGTGGTGATCGTCACCGACCGCTGGACCGAGGCGCGAGGCGTGGCGGACGACGTGCGGCGCTATCTCGACAGCGCGGGCGTGCACGTGTTCAGCGAGGTGCGCCCGGAGCCGGACGAGGCGCAGGTGCGCGCCGGCATCAGGGCGCTCGAGGCCAACGAGCCCGATCTCATCGTGGCGCTCGGCGGCGGCTCGGTGATCGACGCCGCGAAGGCGATGCGCCTCTTCTGGGAGAGCCCGCAGCTCACGATGAAGGAGCTGGCGCTGCCGTTCCTCGACGCTCGCAAGCGCGTGGCGCAATACCCGCAGATCGAGCACCGCGTGAGGCTGGTGGCGGTGCCCACCACCGCGGGCACGGGCAGCGAGGTTTCACCCGCGGCGGTGGTGACGGTGGGCGATCGCAAGGTCACGCTCGTGGATTACTCGCTGGTGCCCGACATGGCGGTGGTGGACCCGGCGCTCACGCTCACGATGCCGCCCGCGATGACCGCCGACACGGGTGTGGACGCGCTCACGCACGCGCTCGAGGCCGGCGTGTCGATCTTCGCCTCTCCGTATACGGACGCGTTCTGCATGCAGGCGATCAACCTGATCATCGAGGCGCTGCCGCGCGCGTTCAGGGACGGCTCGGACCTCGAGGCGCGCACCGCGATGGCCAACGCCGCGACGATCGCGGGGCTCGCCTTCTCGAACGCCTTCGTGGGCGTGAACCACGCACTCGCGCACGCGGTGGGCGCGCGCTTCGGCGTCGCCCACGGGCGCGCCAACGGGATCTTCCTGCCGCACGTGCTGCGCTACAACGCCTCGCTTCCGACCAAGTTCATGCCGGCGCCCGGCTACTCCGCGTACGTGGCGCCGCAGAAGTACGCGCAGATCGGCTGGGTGCTCGGCCTGGGCGGGCATGGGGAGGAGGAGCGGCGCGAGCGCCTGTTCAAGCGCGTGGACGAACTGCTCGAGGCGGTGGAGATGCCGCACTCGCTGGGCGAGCTCGGGATCTCGCGGGAGGAGTTCGACGCGGCGCTGCCGGATCTCACGCGCGCGGCCTTCGAGGACCCGAGCCTGCGCACCAACCCGCGCATGCCCCTGATCGGGGAGCTGGCCGGCCTGCTGCGCGCCGGTTACGACGGCGCCTAGGTCGTGACCGCCGCCGCCGGCGCTCGGGAGCGGCGATGCCTGTACAGATCGGCGAGCTCACGCTCGAACGCGCTCACCAGCTCACTCGGATCGGGCACGAGGTGCGCGTCGGTGAGGAAGCCCACGGCCACCTTGCGGTCGTAGCTGAACACGCTCACGCTCATGCCCACGCTGCCTGAGCAGGGCGCCCAGACGAGAACGCCGCGGACGGCTGAGCCGGCGAGGTAGACGGGCTTGCGCGGCCCGGGAACGTTGGTGAGCACGAGCGTGCCCTTCGCGGTGAAGAAGTCGATCAGGAGCTCCTCCACGCGCGCCGGCGTGCGTCCGATCGCGCCGAGGATGCCGTATGAGAGCGGGCCCTCGTGCGAGTTCTTGATGTCGTCCATGCGGCGCTTCACCTCGAGGCGGCGCTCGTGCGCATCGCGGATGCCCACCGGGAGCGTGAGCAGGATCAGGCCGAAGCGGTTGCCGAGGTCGCGCGGCAGCGGCACGTCGAGCGGACGGAGGTTGAACGGCACGAGCGCGTGGATCTCGTCGCTGTCGCTGCCGTGGGCGCGCATGTAGCGGCCGAGCGCGCCCGACACGGCCGTGACCAGCACGTCGTTCACCGTCGCACCCACGGGCTTGCCGATCGCCTTGATGCGTGAGAGCGGCACCGGCTCGGACCAGGCCACGTGGTTCGCCACCCCGAGCTTGCCCTTGAACGGGCTTCGCGACTCGCGGCCCGGGGCGAGCAGCTTGGCGAGCGTGACGGTGTCGGCGCTCATGCGATGTGCGAGATCCACCAGGTGGTGCGGGTGTGCGAGCGACTCCATGCCCTCGTGGACCGCTGTGCCGGTGACGAAGCGAGCGGCGGAGATGGCCGAGCGGGCCGGGGCGAGTCCGTCGGCGAATGGGAGCCGGCTGCGCCTCGCGCCGTCTTCTGCGTGCCCGGGCTCGATGCCCGCGTCGGCGGCCTCGTCCGTGAGCAGGAGCATCACCCGCGCGAGCGCTATGCCGTCTGCGATGCAGTGGTGCATCCGCACGACCAGGGCGCAACCCTCGCCGTAGTCCTCCACGAGATAGATGTCCCAGAGCGGCTTCGAGCGATCGAGCGGTGTGGTCATGAGGTCGCCCACGAGCTCCTGCAGCGCATCGCGGTCGTGCGGCGCCGGGAGGGCGAGCCTGTGCATGTGGAGGTCCGGATCGAAGTCCGCGACGTCCTCCCAGTGCGGTCCCTGGAGCGGCCCGCCCTCGACCACGCGCTGGCTGTAGCGCGGGAACTGGTCGACGATGCGGTGCTTGAAGGTGAGCTTCACGCGCTCCCAATCGAGCGGCTCGTCGAACCACAGCACGCTGTTGATGACCATGAGGTTGGTCGGGCGGTCCATGTGGAGCCACGCCGCGTCCGCAGCGGTCATCGGATGCGTGCTCATGCTTCGACGCTACGCCCGCGTCGCGCCGCTTCCATCCGGGTAGAGCCGCACGGTTGCTGCGGGTCTTCCTAGGGGGCGAAATTTCGAGCGTTCGGGCCTTAATCGGATGTGCATCCCCTTGACGAGCTGGCGGAATCGCTGCGCGCACGCCTGATCGAGTCCGCGCGGACGGACTCGGCCCGCGGCGCCGCGCTGGCCGCCGGGCTCGAGGCGGAGGTGCGCTCGCTCGTGGAGGCGGAAGCCGCGGTGCTCGACGAGCGCGACCGGCGCGAGCTCTGCGAACGCGTGCTGCGGCTGGCCACAGGCCTTGGGCCACTCGAGCCGCTGCTCGCCGATCCGGCGGTGGACGAGGTGATGGTGAACGGGCCGGGATCCGTGTGGGTGGAGCGGCATGGAAGGCTCGAGCCGGCGGGCGTCCAGTTCGCCGGCGAGGCGGAGCTCCTCCACGCGATCGAGCGCATCCTCGCGCCGCTCGGCCGCCGGGTGGACGAGGCCTCGCCGCTGTGCGACGCGCGCCTGGCGGACGGCTCCCGTGTGAACGTCGTGATCGCTCCGCTCGCCCTCTGCGGTCCCTGCCTCACGATCCGGCGCTTCCGCCGGCACGGCTTCTCGCTCGCCGACCTGGTTGAGAACGGCACGTTGCCGGGCGAGCTGTCGGACTTCCTCGCGCGCTGCGTGCGGGCGCGCGCGTCGATCCTCGTGTCCGGCGGCACTGGCTCGGGCAAGACCACCACGCTCGGCGCGCTCTCGGGCGCGCTGCCGGAGGGCGAGCGCATCGTGACGATCGAGGATGCCGCAGAGCTACGGTTACGGCAGCCGCACGTGGTGCGACTCGAGGCGCGGCCGGCCAACCTCGAGGGCCGCGGTGAGGTGACGATCCGCCAGCTCGTCCGCAATGCGCTGCGGATGCGGCCCGACCGGATCGTGGTGGGCGAGGTGCGCGGGGGAGAGGCGCTCGACATGCTGATGGCGCTCAACACCGGCCACGAGGGCTCGCTCACTACCGTGCACGCCAACTCGCCGCCGGACGCGCTGCGCAGGGTGGAGACGCTCGCGCTCATGGCGGGCGTCGGATTGCCGCACGCCGCGGTGCGCGAGCAGCTGGCCAGCGCGCTTCAGCTGGTGGTGCACCAGGCGCGCGGGGCGGACGGGCGGCGGCGCGTGGAGTCGGTGGCGGAGGTGGTGCGGCTCGGCGACGCCGCGGGCACGCGCGAGCTCTACACGCTCGGTGCCGGGTTGCGGCAGCCGCTAGATGGCGAGCTGGCGCGGCGGCTCGAGGCCGCTGGATGAGCGCCGCGGCCGCGTTTGCCTTCACTGCCGGGTGCGCGGCGTCGCTCGCGTTGTCACAGCTCGTGCCAGCGTGGTGGCGGCTGCTGGCGGCGCGCGCTCCGGCGCTCGCCGGGGGCCTCGCCGACGCCGTGGCGCGGGTCGGGCGGGAGGGGCGTGATCCGGGAGTGATCGAGCGGCGGCGGCTGCTCGCTGCGGCCGCCGCGGCGTCCTTTGTCCTGGGAGCTCTGTTGATCGGGCCGATCGCCGGTGTTGCGTTGGGCGCGTGCGCGCCGTTCGGAGCCGCGCGGGCCCTGCGGGCCAGGCGGGAGCGTCACCGCCGCGCCGTCGACGCCGGCGCGGCGGCGGTGGCCGGCGCGCTCGCGGATGCGCTGGCCGGCGGGCACTCGCTCCGCGGTGCGGTGCTTGAGGCCGCGCGCGGAGGGGTGCCGGGGGCGGCCGGACGGGAGCTGCGCCGCCTCGCGGGCGAGCTTGCACTCGGGTCGCCCACGGATGCGGCGCTCGACGAGTTTCGCGCGCGGGTGAGATCGCAGCGGGTCGACACGCTCGTGGCCGCGTGCCTGCTGCAGCAGCGCGCGGGCGGAGACCTCGCGCGTCTCCTTCGCGACTGCGCGGCGGCCTTCGACGATCACACAAGGTTGCTGGACGAGGCGCGCGCCGCCACAGCGCAGGCTCGCTTCACCGGCCTGGTGGTGGTGCTCCTGCCGCTCGGCGGGGCGCTGCTCGCCGAGCTGGCGAGCCCCGGCTACCTGGCCGGGCTGGCGGGTTCCTTTCTCACGCTCTGGCTCGCGGGGTTCGCTTTGGTGCTGCAGGTGGTGGCCGCTGTGGCGATTCGCAGGCTGGCGCGCGTGCGCGGATGAGCGCGGCGCTTGCGTTTGTGTCCGCCGCGCTGGCGGTGCTCGGCATGGGCTCGCTGGTGCCGGCCACGCGTTCCTCCCGCGAGGGGGGCCGGCTGCTGGCGATCGCGCTGTCTGTGGGTAGGCGGCTGCGGCCGGCAGCGGTGGCGCCCGGGGAGCTCGAGGCGCGCATAGCTGCTGCCGGGGCACCCGGGGGTCTCGGTGTGCGGGAGGCGATGGGGTTGAAGGTGGCGGCGGCGCTCGGGGGCGGGCTTCTCGGTGTGCCGGTGGCCACCGTGCTCCCTGGCCGGCTCGGGATCGCTGCGGTGATCGCCTCCCCGGTCGCCGGCTTCATGGCGCCCGACCTCTGGCTCAACCGCCGGGCACGTCAACGAGCAAGGCGGATCCGCCGCGAGCTGCCCGCGATGCTCGACCTCCTGCGCGTGACGGTGGAGTCGGGCCTGTCCCTCGGCGCCGCGCTGGGCGAGGTGGGGGAGAGAACCCGAGGACCCCTGGCCCGGGACTGGCGGGCGGTGGGCCGCGAGACAGCGCTGGGGGTGCCGCTCACACGGGCGCTCGACTCGCTGGTCCGCCGCGCACCGCTTCCAGAGATCGAGGCCCTCGCGGCGGCAATAAAACGCGCGGCGCGCCACGGCGCCCCACTCGCGGCAACCCTGGATGCGCAGGCCCGCGACGCCCGCTCGGCCCGGCGCCGCCGCATCCAGGAAGAGGCCGCCAGAGCAGCGCCAAAGATCCAGCTCGTGGTCGCGCTCCTACTTGTGCCCTCCGTCCTGCTGCTCGTAGCGGCAGCCCTGGCAGCCGCACTCCTGAACGGGAGCGGATCACCCGTCTGATCCGGCCGTTTCCTGCAAAGACGCTTGCAGGGAGCGCAGCTGCAACAGAACCACCGCCCGATGCCCCTACGCCCTATGCCCTGTGCCCCACCGAATTTCCCGCTCTACAAAGCGGCAACTACCCCGCCGGTGGGAAATTCGGTGCATCCGGTGGAGAAATGTGTTGCAGGGTGGGGGAAAGTGGGGTACAGTGCCGACATCACGGACCGGAGTGGCGGGGCTCCTCCCACTCCGCCACTTCGGTCCACTCACTTCCCCGGCGCTCAGGGCATGGGCAATTGGCGTTCCGCGGCCATTTCGACTATTCGCTCGACGCAAAGAACAGACTCAACGTGCCGCCCAAGTTCAGGGCCGCTTTCTCCGGCGGAGTTGTTCTTGCGAAGGCGCTCGAGCCCTGCGTCGCGATCTGGACTCCGGACGCCTTCGAGCGCCACACCGATGCCTTCCTGTCGGGCCTCAACCCGCTCAGCGCGGAGCGCCGCAAGCTCACGCGCTTCTTCGCGGGCGGCTCGTTCGACTCCGAGCTGGATTCGGCCGGCCGCGTCACGCTCAACCCGGCACTGCTCGCGCACGGCGAGATCACGAAGGACGTGGTCCTCGTGGGCGTGATCGACCACCTTCAGGTCTGGGATCGCGAGAAGTGGCTTGCCGACCAGGACGAGCTGAGCGCAGAGATCGTCGAGATCGCAGAGAGCCTTGGCCATCCTTCTTGACATGACACGCACGCACGTCCCGGTTCTGGCCGGTGAGCTGATCGAGTTCACCGATCCGCACCCGGGCGAGACGGTGGTGGACTGCACCTTCGGCGGCGGTGGCCACGCGCGCCTGATCGCCGACCGCATCGGCCCCACCGGCACGCTCATCGCGATCGATCGCGACCCGGCGGCCGAGGAGCGCTTCGAGGAGTTCGCGCGCGAGGCGCACTGCCAGACCCGCTTCCTGCGGATGGACTACGCCGAGGGCCTCGAGCTGCTTCGCGATGAGGGCCTGCGGGCGGACATCGTCTACCTCGACCTCGGGATCTCGTCCATGCAGGTGGACACCTGGGAGCGCGGCTTCTCTTACTCGTACGACGCGCCGCTCGACATGCGGATGGATCCGGATCAGGAGCTGAGCGCCCGCGATGTGGTGAACGACTGGGACGAGAGCCGGCTCGCGAAGCTGTTCCGCAGCTACGGCGAGGAGCGCTTCGCGGGGCAGATCGCGCGGGCGATCGTGCGCAGGCGACGGGACGCTCCGCTCGAAACCACGTTCGACCTCGTGGACACCATCAAGGGGGCCGTGCCGGCGGCGACGGCCTTCGGGCGCGGGCACCCCGCCAAGCGAGTGTTCCAGGCGATCCGCATCGCGGTGAACGACGAGCTCGGCGCGCTCGACCGTGGCCTGCCTGGCGCGTGGGATCTGCTGCGCGACGGCGGGCGCCTCGCCGCAATCTCGTTCCATTCCCTCGAGGACAGGCGCGTGAAGCGCTTCCTCGCCGACCGCGCGCGCGGCTGCGTGTGCCCGCCGGACTTCCCGGTGTGCGTGTGCGGGCGCGAGCCCGAGGCGGAGCTTCTCACGAGCAGGGCCGTCGCTCCCACGGCGGGTGAGGTGGCGGCCAACCCGCGGGCGGCGTCCGGCAAGCTCCGGGTGGCCCGCAAGCTGGGGGTGGAGGGCTGATGCCGCGCGCAGGCACAGCGGCCGCCCGCACCGCCCCGCTGCCGCGCCAGGCGCCGCGGCGTGCTCCGCGCACCGCCCGTCCGGCTCGGCGCGTGTCGGGCCCCGCACGCGCGGGCGCAACCGCCGCGTCCGCGGGCGCGCGCGTGCTGCCGCTTCCGCAGCGGCTCGAGTTCCCGCGCCTCGGCCCCGTAACTCAGGGCCTGCTCGATCGCCTGTTGCGTGGCCGCGCCTGGGTTCTGCTGATCGGGGTGCTGCTCGTGGGGATCGTGTTCTTCAACGTCGACGTGCTGCGCCTCAACCGCTCGATCGCGACCACGAGCGCGCGCGCAACCGCGCTCAAGCAGGAGAACGCGCGGCTGCTGCTCGAGGAGGCGCGGCTCGCGTCGAGCGACCGCATCCAGCAGGCCGCCGCCGCGGACGGCATGGTGCTGCCGGCCCCCGGTGAGGTGCGCTACCTGAAGGCGCGCCTGGGCAATGCCGAGCGCGCCTCGCAGCGCATGACGAGCCCGCAGCCCGTGCCGCCACCGGCGGCAACCCCGCAGACCGTGCAGCCGGCAGGCACAGCACCTGCTCCCGCAGGAGCGAACGGCACCACCACCCCGACGACCACGACAACACCCACAAGCACCACCACGACGCCGACGTCCACGGGCACGACGGGACCAAGCGGCGCCACGACGACCCCACAGTCTGCAACTCCGCCCTCCGCAACTCAGCCCTCTGCGCCGGTCAGCGGGGGAGTGGGACCCTAACCATGCGCCTCGTGGACCGGCGCATAGGTCTGCTGTTCGGTCTCTTCCTCCTCTGCCTCGCCCTGATCGCGATGCGAGCCCTCTGGCTCGACACCGTGAAGGCGCACTCGCTACGCCAGCGCGCGCTGTCGCAGCAGAGCGAGGACATCACCGTGTCCGCCAAGCGCGGCGCGATCCTCGATGACCACGGCAACCCGCTGGCCGTCTCCGAGGACTCCGCCACGATCTATGCGGACCCGCTGCTGATCAAGAACCCGGCGAAGGTGGCGTACCAGCTTTCGTCCGTCCTCAAGATCCCGCCGGATCAGCTGCTGCGCAAGCTCGCCGACCGCAGCCGCGGCTTCGTCTATCTCGCGCGGAAGATCGACATCAGCAAGGGCCAGGCGGTCGACAAGCTGAAGATCACCGGGATCGGCACGGTCACCGAGCCGCGGCGCCGATACCCGCAGGGCACGCTCGCCTCGCAGGTGCTCGGGACCGTGGGCACGGACAACACCGGCCTATCCGGCCTCGAGTCCTACTTCGACAAGACGCTGCGCGGCACCGACGGCGAGGAGCAGGTGGTGAAGGACGCGCTCGGCCGCCCCGTGAGCATCGTGATGAAGAAGCAGGCGATCGCGGGGCAGGACGTGCACCTAACGCTCGACTCCGCGATCCAGGAGCGGGTGGAGGCGGTGCTGGCCGGCGTGGGGCAGACCTACCGGCCGAAGGGCGCGACCGCGCTCGTGATGGACCCGCGCAAGGGGTCGATCCTCGCGCTGGCCAACTGGCCGCGCGTGGACGCCAACGACCCGGGCAGCGCTCCAGCCTACGCGCAGGAGAACCGCGCGGTGCAGTCGAGCTACGAGCCCGGCTCCACGTTCAAGGCCGTGACGGTGTCAGGCGCCCTGCAGGACAGGCTGATCACGCCGGACACGCCGTTCTATCTGCCGCCCACGATCCAGGTGGCGGACCGGACGATCAAGGACGCAGAGCCGCGCGGTGCCGAGACGCTTCCCGTGAAGCAGATCCTCGCGCAGTCGTCGAACGTGGGCGCGGTGAAGATCGGGCTGCGGCTCGGGCCGATCCGCTTCGACAAGTGGGTGCGCGCGTTCGGGTTCGGCAAGCCCACCGGCGTGGACCTCCCCGGCGAGTCGCCGGGCATCGTGCTCAAGCCGAGCCAGTACTCCGGCTCCTCGCTGGGCAACCTGCCAATCGGCCAGGGCGAGGCGGTCACCCCGATCCAGATGGCGGCCGCCTACTCGGCGATCGCGAACGGCGGAGTGATGGTGCGCCCGCACATCGTGGAGGGCGATCCCGCGCCCGCTCGCCGCGTGATCAAGAAGAGCACTGCCGAGGCGGTGTCGAAGATGCTCGAGGGCGTGCTCGCCCCAGGCGGCACCGCGCCCGAGGCCAGCGTGCCGGGCTACGTGCTCGCCGGCAAGACCGGCACCGCCCAGAAGCCGGACGCCGGTGGATATTCGAAGACCAAGTTCGTCGCCTCGTTCGTGGGCTTCGCGCCCGCGCGCAACCCGCGCCTGCTCGTGGCCGTGATGGTGGACGAGCCACAGGGCGACATCTACGGCGGCAGTGTGGCGGCACCGGCCTTCCAGAAGATCGTCTCGTTCGCGCTGCCGTATCTGAAGATCCCACCGAACTAGGCGGGGTTCCGTACTTCCCACGGCCTAGACTCCGCCGACCATGACCCTCCGGGAACTGTTGGGGAACGGCCCCGATATAGAGGTGTCGGCTTTGGCCTACCGCAGTTCGAGCGTCACTCCAGGGACGCTCTTTTTTTGCGTGCGCGGATTCACGAGCGACGGGCATGACTTCGCTCCCGAGGCGGTGGAGCGCGGAGCCGTCGCGCTCGTCTGCGAGCGGCCGCTCGGCCTGGGCGTACCGGAGGTGATCGTGCCCGACACCCGCGCCGCGATGCCCGAGATGGCGGCTTGCTTCTACAGGCATCCGACGAAGGAGCTGCGCGTGGTGGGCATCACCGGCACGAACGGGAAGACCACAACCGCCTTCCTGGTGCGCGCGCTGCTCGAGGCCGGCGGGGTGCAGACCGGCCTGCTCGGCACGGTGAAGTCCGTCGTGGGTGGGCTCGAGGAGCCGGTGGAGCGCACCACACCCGAGGCGATCGACCTGCAGGCGACCTTCCGGCGGATGCTCGATGCGGGCGACCGCGCCTGCGCGATCGAGGTGTCGTCACACGCGCTCGCGCTGGGCCGCGCCGCGGGAATCGAGTTCGCCTGCCGGGTATTCACGAACCTCACGCAGGACCACCTCGACTTCCACGAGACGATGGAGGAGTACTACCTCGCCAAGCGCAGGCTGTTCGAAGTGCCTGGGCCGCCGTCGGTGGTGAACCTGGACGACGAATACGGGCGCCGGCTGGCGCGCGAGATCGAAGCGCCGGTGACCTACGCGATCGAGCGCGAGGCGAACTATCGCGCGCGCGAGGTGCACTTCGATCCGGCCGGCTCCTCGTTCCTGTGCGAGACGCCGGACGGCCCGCTCGAGATCCACACGCGCCTGCCCGGCCTCTTCAACGTGCAGAACTCCCTCGCGGCGATAGCCGCGGCCCGCAGGCTCGGCATCGAGCCCGAGGCGATCCGTCGCGGTCTGGCGGAGGCCGACCGCGTGCCCGGCCGCTTCGAGCCGGTGGACGAGGGGCAGGAGTTCACCGTGCTCGTGGACTACGCACACACGCCCGAGGCGCTCGAGAACGTGCTGCGCGCCGCCCGAGAGATCACGAGCGGGCGGCTGCATGTGGTGTTCGGGGCCGGCGGCGATCGCGACCGGGCAAAGCGCCCGCTGATGGGCGCGGCGGCTAGCCGCCTGGCGGACCGGGTGATCGTCACCTCGGACAATCCGCGCTCCGAGGATCCCGATGCGATCGTGGACGAGGTGCTGGCCGGTACCAGCGCCGGGGCCGAGCGCGAGGTGGACCGCCGCCGCGCGATCGCGGTGGCGGTGGAGAGCGCGGCGCCAGGCGACGTGGTGGTGATCGCGGGGAAGGGCCACGAGCAGGGGCAGGAGTTCGAGGGCGGCCGCAAGGAGCCGTTTGACGACGTGACGGTTGCGCGCGAGGCGCTGCGCCAGGCGCTCGGGGTGGGCGCGTGATCGACCGCGAGGCCGCATGGGTGGCGGAGGCGGCTGGCGGCCGCCTGGTGGCCGGCGATGCCGGCGGGCCCGGGCCGCGACGAGCCGTGGTGGACTCCCGCGACGTCCAGCCGGGCGACCTGTTCGTGGGCCTCGTGGGAGCGAGCGCGGACGGCGGCGAGTTCGCCGCACAAGCGCTCCAGGCGGGCGCCTGGGGCGCGCTCGTGGGCCCGCACCGAGCCGAGGAACTGGCCTCAACCGGCGCCGGCGGCGCGCCCGTGATCGCCGCGGACAACACCCTTCACGCCCTCCACGGCTTGGCTCGCGAGTGGCGCCGCGAGCTCGGCTGCCCGGTGGTGGGGATCACCGGCTCCACCGGCAAGACCTCGACGAAGGACATCCTGCGCGCCCTGCTCGCCGGCAGTGGCCTGCAGGTGCACGCCAACCGCCAGAACTGGAACACCGAGATCGGCCTCCCGCTCTCGATCCTCGCCGCGGAGCGCGGGGTGGAGGCGCTCGTGCTCGAGATGGCGATGCGGGGCGAGGGCCAGATCGCCGAGCTCGTGGCGATCGCCGAGCCGGACGTCGGCGTGATCGTGAACGTGGGGCCTGTGCACCTCGAGCTGCTCGGCACCGTGGAGCGCGTGGCCGCCGCGAAAGCGGAGCTGATCCGCGACCTTCGCCCCGACGGCGCGGTGGTGGTGCCGGTGAACGAGCCGCTGCTCGACCCGCATCTGCGCGAGGAGCACGAGGTCATCACCTTCGGAGACGGCGGCGATGTAACCCTCGAGAGCTTCGACGCCGGACGCGCCAGGATCGCCGCTCGCGGGCAGCAGATCGAGCTCGACCTCGCCTACGAGGAGCCCTACAACCTGGTCAACACGCTCGCGGCCGTTGGCGCCGCGATCGCGCTCGGCATCCGGCCCAGTGGCCGCGTGGAGCCCGAGTTCTCGTCCTATCGAGGCGAGATCGTGCAGCTCGATGGCGGCGTGACCGTGGTCAATGACTGCTACAACGCCAACCCGATGTCCATGCGAGCCGCACTCGATCACCTGGCCGACAGCGCGGCGGAGCGCCGGCTGGCGATTCTCGGCACGATGGCCGAGCTCGGCCCGGAAAGCGCCCGCTTCCACCGCGAGATCGGCGAGCACGCGGCTGCGCGCGGCATCGACGTTCTTGTGACGGTGGGCGAGGAGGCCGTGCCTTTCGGCGACCGGTTCGACGGGCCCACCTATGCGGTGGCCACACCCGAGGAGGCCGGAGCGCTGCTCGAGGAGCTGGCGCAGCCGGGCGACAGGGTGCTCGTGAAGGGATCGAGAGCGGTCGGGCTGGAACGGGTGCTGGCGTAGGCGCAGGCGATGCTCGGCACGATCCTCATCGCGGGGATGGGCTCCCTGTTCATCTGCATGTTCCTCGGCCCGAAGTTCATCGAGTTCCTGCGCAACCGCGAATTCGGCCAGCAGATCCGCGAGGAGGGCCCGGCGGGACACGCGGCCAAGGCCGGCACGCCCACGATGGGCGGCCTTCTGATCATGGTCTCGGTGGTGGTGCCGTTCCTGATCCTGGGCGAGTTCGACACCGAGACGCTGGCGGTGGTCGGGACGATGCTCGCGAGCGCCGCGCTCGGCTTCGCCGACGACTGGACGAAGATCACCCACAGGCGCTCGCTCGGCCTCTCCGGCAGGACCAAGCTCGGGATACAGCTGCTGATCGCGATCGGGCTCTGGTACGTGGCCACCCACACCGGGCCGCACCTCACCGACACCGTGCGCTTCCGGATCTCGGAGGCGTCGGTGAACATCGGCTACGCGTATCCGGTGCTGATCTTCCTCGTGCTCGCGGGGGCGACGAACGGGGTGAACCTCACGGACGGCCTCGACGGCCTCGCCGCCGGCTGCGCGGCGATCGTCCTGCTCGCGTACACGGCGATGACGTTCATCACCACCGGGCAGGATGACCTCGCGCTCGTGTGCTCGTGCCTCGTCGGCGCTTGTGTGGGCTTCCTCTGGTTCAACTCGTTCCCGGCCGGCATCTTCATGGGCGACACCGGCTCGCTCGGCTTGGGCGGCGCGATCGCCGCGCTGGCGGTGATGACGAAGACCGAGGTGCTGCTGCTGATCACGGGCGGGATCTTCGTGATCGAGGCGCTGTCGGTGCTGATCCAGGTGATCGCCTTCCAGCGCTTCCGCAAGCGCGTGTTCCTGATGGCCCCGGTGCACCACCACTTTGAGCTGATGGCGTGGTCCGAGACGAAGATCATCCTGCGCTTCTGGATCATCGCCGCGATCTCGGCGGCGATCGGCTTCACGCTCTACCAGCAGTCGATTACGTGAAACAGAGGCCGCCGCTTCCGCCGGGCCCCTACCTGGTGGTGGGGCTCGCCCGCTCGGGTGCCGCCGCCGTGCGGCTGCTGCGCAACCACGGCGAGGTGATGGGCTGCGACTCCGGCGCGCCCGCGCAGGCGGAGGACCTCGGAGGCGCGGATGTGCGGCTGCGCAGCGATGGACTCGATCTCCTGCCGCGCGCGGCCACCGTGATCAAGAGCCCGGGCGTGCCGCAGCAGGCGCCGGTGATCGTGGCTGCGCGCGAGCGCGGCCTCGAGGTGATGGGGGAGCTCGAGCTGTCCTGGCGCCTGATTCCGAACGAGTTCATCGCCGTGACCGGAACCAACGGCAAGACCACCACGGTCGAGCTGCTCGGCGCGATCCACCGGGCGGCGGGCCGGGCCGTGGAGGTGGCAGGCAACGTGGGGACGCCGCTCGCCTCGCTCGCCGGCTCGATCGACCCGGGCGCGACCGTGGTGTGCGAGGCGTCGAGCTTCCAGCTCGAGGACTCGTCCGAGTTCGCGCCCGAATGCGCCGTGCTGCTCAACGTGAGCGAGGACCATCTCGACCGCCACGGCTCCTTCGACAACTACGTGGCGGCGAAGCTGCGCGTGTTCCAGAACCAGGGCGAGGACGACGTCGCCGTTCTCGAGGCGGGCTTCGCCGGCCAGCCGGGACGCGCCGCCACCGTGCGCTTCGGCGGCGCGGACTCGGACCTCGCCGAGCGCGAGGGCGCGCTGTGGTGGCAGGGCGTGCGAATGCTGCCCACGAGCGAGATCAGGCTGCGCGGCAGGCACAACCTGGAGAACGCGATGGCGGCGGCGGCCGCCGCCCTGGCGCGCGGGGTGGAGCCGGACGCGGTGTGTGCGGCGCTGCGCACCTTCGCCGGAGTGCCGCACCGGCTCGAGGAAGTGGCGAAGCGCGACGGCGTGCTGTTCGTGAACGACTCGAAGGCCACGAACGTGGCGTCGGCGCTGGTGGGCATCGAGGCGTTCGACGGCGGAGTTCACCTGATCGCGGGCGGCAGCCTCAAGGGCGGCGGCTTCGGCGGCCTGCGCGAGGCGGTGGCGAGCCGCTGCCGCGCCTGCTACCTGATCGGCGAGGCGGCGGACCAGCTCGAGGCGGACCTCGCCGGCACCGTTCCGCTGCACCGCTGCGGCGACCTCGAGCACGCCGTGGCGGCAGCCGCGCACGCCGCGCGCCCTGGCGACACGGTGCTGCTCTCACCCGCCTGCGCGAGCTTCGACCAGTTCAAGAACTACGAGGAGCGCGGCGACAGCTTCAGAGCGCTGGCCAACCAAGAATGAATCCGGGCCCAGGCGTCGAAGGAAGCCCGGATGCAAGGTCCACGTCGCCGCCGTGGGGCCTCGCGCCGCGAAGCGAAGGCGCGACCCAAGCCCCCGCTCGAGTATTCGCTGCTGTACACCGCCACGCTCTGCCTGCTCGCCGCCGGCGCCGTGATGGTCTACTCGGCGAGCTCGGCCGAATCGCTCCTCACCACCGGCGACTCCTCGTACTTCCTCAAGCGCTACCTGATCTTCGGCGCGCTCGGGCTCGCGGCGCTGCACTTCCTGTCGCGGCGCGGGCTGAAGTACGTGAGGAACTTCACGCCGCTGCTCCTGTTCGGCTCGCTCGGGCTCACGCTGGCGGTGATGGTGCCGGGCATCGGCATCAGCGTGAACGGCGCGCGCCGCTGGCTGGGCGCCGGCCCTGTGCAGTTCCAGCCCTCCGAGCTGCTCAAGCTCGCGCTCGTGCTCTACGCGGCGCAGATCCTCGCCACCCAGCCAAAGCGCATGAAGAGCATGAAGACGCTCGCCAAGCCGCTGCTGATCGTGATCGGCGTGGCGTGCCTGCTGCTCCTGAAGGAGCCGGACATGGGCACCGCGATCGTCGTGTGCCTCGCGATGGGCGCGCTCTTCATCGCGGCCGGCGTGCCCACCAAGCACCTGCTCACCATCACCGGCACGCTCATCTTCCTGGCGCTGATATTCGCGATCGCAGCGCCGTACCGCCGCGCGCGCCTGATGTCGTTCGTCCATCCCTGGCACGACGCGAGCGGCGCCGGCTTCCAGACCGTGCAGTCGATGATCGCGATCGGCTCGGGCGGGTTCTTCGGCGTCGGCCTCGGCGAGTCGGTGCAGAAGATCTTCTACCTGCCCGAGGCGCACACGGACATGATCCTCGCGATCATCGGCGAGGAGCTCGGCATCTTCGGGATCACCGCGGTGGCGGCGCTTTACGGCATGATCGCCTATGCCGGCCTGCGCGCCGCCAAGGCCGCGCGCGAGCGCTACGCCAAGCTCATCGCGGTGGGCATCACGTCGGTGATCCTGTGCCAGGCGATCCTCAACTTCTTCGCGGTGATGGGTCTTGCCCCGCTCACCGGTGTGCCGCTGCCGTTCATCTCCTACGGCAACTCCAACCTGGTCGTGCTGCTTGGCGCGATGGGGCTGTTGCTGAACATCGCGCACGACGGCGCGCGCGCGAAGGCCGGCAAGCCGCTGCGCGCGATCGATGGCGGAAAGGGGAAGCGTGCCGCGAGTGGTGATAGCCGCGGGCGGGACGGCCGGCCACGTCGTGCCGGCGCTGGCGGTCGCTGACGAGCTGCGCGCGGCCGGCGCCGAGGTCGAGTTCGTGGGGGGAGAGCGCGCGGAGGCGCAGCTCGTGCCCGCCGCGGGCTATCCATTTCACGCGATCCAGGTGACGGGGATCGACCGCCGCCACCTGTTGCGCGCAGCGCGCGCGCTTGTATTGGCCGCTCTCGCCCTTCCACGCGCGCTCGCGCTCCTGCGCCGGATCCGCCCGGGGGTCGTGATCGGGGGCGGCGGCTACGTGGCGGGACCAGTCGGCCTCGCGGCGGTGCTCATGCGCATCCCGCTCGTGCTCACGGAGGCGGACAGCCACCTCGGCATGGCCAACCGCCTGCTCGCGCCCGCCGCGCGTCGCGTGTTCCTGTCGTTCCCGCTCGCCGGCCGCGGCGGGTCGAAGTACGTGGTGAGCGGCCGGCCGCTGCCTCGCACCACCGGCAGGGTGGATCGCGCGCAGGCACGCGCCCGCTTCGGCATTCCGGCGGACGCCCAGTGCCTGCTCGTGTTCGGCGGCTCGCTCGGAGCCCGGACGCTCAACGAGGCGGCGATCGACGCGTTCGGCGCGGCGGCGCCGTGCTCGGTGCTCCACGCGAGCGGGCGGCGCGACTACGAGGCCCTGCGTGCGCGGCTCGACAAGCTCGGCTCGCCGCCGCACTACCACCTGCACCCGTATATCGAGCCGTTCGCGGACGCCCTCGCGGCGTCCGACCTCGTGGCCGCCCGCGCCGGCGGATCGGTGCTCGAGGTGGCGGCGGCCGGGCTGCCGTCGGTGCTCGTGCCCTACCCGCATGCCACCGCCGATCACCAGACGGGCAACGCTCGCTGGATGGAGCAGGAGGGCGCGGCCGTGGTGGTGCCGGACTCAGAGCTCGACGGGCCCCGGCTCGCGCGCGAGGTGGCCGCGCTACTCGGAGCGCCCGCGCGGTTGCGAGCCATGGCGGCGGCGGCGCAGCGCGTGGCGCGCCCGGACGCCGCTCAGACCATCGCCCGCGCTGCCCTCGAGCTCTCGAACTAGCCGATCCAAGGCGCTTTTCGGCTCACGGGCTCAAGTCGTGTTCGGAAACAGCCGATCTGGGAACGGGTGGCTTGGCAGGGCCCGCGCACGTCGCGGGCGCCGTCGAGTCACGCCCGGTTCCGGAGGAAGTCAGGACCCTCACCCGAATGACGCCCGGTGAACTAGCACAGAGAGCACGTCCCCGAACGGCGGACGCTGCAGTGAACACCACCGCGGTCCGGCTCCGGCTGGCCAGTGGCCCGGATGCCGTGGGCACCGCTCGGCGCGGGCTCGACTCGCTCGAGCGCGAGGTCGGCTCCGCCACTCTGAACGACATGCGGCTGCTCGTGAGCGAGCTCGTGACCAACAGCGTGCGCCACGCCCGCTCGAGCGAGGATGACCAGCTCGAGCTCGAGGTGAGCGTGAGCCGCGGGCTCATCCACGTGTGCGTGACCGATCACGGCCCAGGCTTCGAGGTGTCGGCCCGCACGCCGGACGACGACCCCGGGTCCGGCTGGGGCCTGTTCCTCGTGGAGCGCCTCGCCGACCGCTGGGGCGTCAGCGTGAACGGCACGACGCAGGTCTGGTTCGAGATCGAGCGCTGAAACGCGCAGGGCCGGGCCGGGCGCTACTCGCTGCCGATGTCCTCGGGCGTGTCGACGATGTCGAGCCGCTCGTCGAGCCGCGTGATCTCGAACACTCTGCGCACGGCCGCGGGCCCCTGGATGATCACCGCACGCTTGCCCGAGCGCTTGGCGCGCTTGTCCGCGCTCACGACCACGCGCAATCCCGTGGAGTCCATGAAGTCGAGACCGCGCAGGTCGATCACGACCATGGGGCTGCCGGAGCGCTCCGCCTCCTCGATGGCCTGCTCTGCACGCTTGGCGGTGGACAGATCCAGGTCACCGCTCAGCTTCACGTGCGCGGCATCGCCCAGCTCGCCCGTCTCGACTCCGAAGGAACGCACGCCGAGAGCGTAACCCGTTCGAGCGGACGAGGGCTTTCTCGCGTTAGGGTTGACACGTGCGGCTGTTCCCGCAGGACGTGAAGGTCGGAGCGCTCGGGCGTGTGCCGTTGTTCGCCGGGCTGTCGAAGAAGGAGCTCGCGCAGCTCGCGCGGATGAGCGACGACGTGGAGGTCGATGAGGGGCACGTGCTGTGCCGCGAGGGGCAGACCGGCCACGAGTTCTTCGTGATCGTCGATGGCGAGGTGGACGTCACGCGCAGGGGCAGGCGGGTGAAGCGCAGCGGCGGGGACGACTTCTTCGGCGAGATCGCCCTGCTCGAGGACATCCCGCGCACGGCAACGGTCAAGGCGAAGACACCGCTGCGCCTGTTCGTCCTCACAAGGCGCGACTTCCGCCGCCTCGTCGACACCTCGCCGAGCGTGGAACGCAAGGTCATGCAGAGCCTCGCACGGAGGCTGCTGGCGCTATCCGACGACCCGAAGCTCGGCTGATCAGAGCACAGGCGACAGGGCACAGGGGACAGCGCCCTGTGCCCTGTGCCCTATGCCCTATGCCCTAGCGCGCCGCCTCGTACCGCCGCGCCACCTCAGACCAGTTGACGACGTTCCAAAACGCGTCCAGGTAATCCGGGCGCTTGTTCTGATACTTCAGGTAGTACGCGTGCTCCCAGACGTCGCAGCCGAGCAGCGGGGTCTGACCCTCGAGCACGGGTGAGTCCTGGTTCGCGGTGCTGGTGACCGCGAGGCCCGACCCGTCCCAGACGAGCCACGCCCAGCCGGAGCCGAAGCGATTCACGCCGGCGTCCTTGAACTGCGACTTGAACTCGTCGAAGCTGCCGAACTTGTCGTTGATCGCGGAGGCGAGCTCACCCTCGGGCTCGCCACCGCCGTCCGGGCTCATGATCTGCCAGAAGAACGAGTGGTTGGCGTGGCCGCCGCCGTTGTTGCGGAAGGCCGTCTGCTTGTCCTGCGGGAGCGAGCTGAGGTTCTGGAGAACCTCCTCCACGGGCTTGTCCGCCCATTCGGTGCCCTCGACCGCGGCATTCGCCTTGTCCACGTAAGCCTGGTGGTGCTTGTCATGGTGCACGCGCATGGTGGCCTCATCGATGTGGGGCTCGAGCGCCGCGTAGTCGTACGGCAGGTCAGGGACCTCGTAGGCCATGCCCGACTCCTTTCCTCGGTTTGGAAGCGACTTCTAGCACTTAACCCGAGGCGGTTACCCGGCGGGCGCGCTGGGTAACGCGCCGGAGATGAGCTATCTGATGGAAGCACCGCCCGCGCCAAAGCCTCCCGGCGGCCCAGGTGGGCCCGGCATGCCCGATCCGGCGCCGCCCGCGCCCGATCCGGCGCCGCCCGCCCCCACGCCGCCAGGTGGACCCGGAATGCCTGATCCGGAGCCGCCGCAGCCGGAGCCTGAGCCCGTGATCTGACGCTCGCCGCGGCCGGAGCCGCCGCTATCGTGCCGCCGCATGAGCGACGCGCCGTGGGGCGGACGCAGGCTCCACTTCATCGGTATCGGCGGCGCTGGGATGAGCGGGCTCGCGATCGTGGCCGCAGGACTGGGGGCCGGTGTGAGCGGCTCGGACCGGGCCGAGTCCGCCTACTTCGCCCGCCTGCGCGAGATCGGGATCGAGCCCGTGGTGGGGCACGACGCGGCGAATGTGCCGGAGGGCGCCGAGGTGGTGGTCTCCACAGCAATCGCGGACGACAACGCCGAACTCGCCGCCGCGCGAGCCGCCGGCCTGCGCGTGCTGCATCGCGGTGAGCTGCTGGGCGAGGTGTCGCGCCTCAAGCGCTGCCTCGCCGTGGCCGGCACACATGGCAAGACCACCACGGCGAGCATGACCGCTCACGCGATGGTGGAGTGCGGTCACCGGCCCGCCTACCTCGTGGGCGGCGAGGTGCGCACCACCGGCACGAACGCGTCCTGGGGCCAGGGCGACTGGGTGGTTGTGGAGGCGGACGAGTCCGACCGCTCGTTTCTGCGCCTGCAGCCGGATGTGGCTGTGGTCACCAACGTCGAGCTCGACCATCACACCACGTACCGGACGCTGCCCGAGGTGGAGCAGGCGTTCGCCGAGTTCGCGGGGCCGGCGCCCACCGTGATCGCGCCGGCCGGGCTCACGCTCCACGACGTTCCTCCCGCCGTGACGTTCGGTATCGAAAACGGCACGTTCTCCGCGCGGAAGCTCGAGCTCCTCCCGGGAGGCTCCCGCTTCGAGGTGGACGGCGTGGAGGTGAACCTGCGCGTGCCGGGCCGGCACAACGTGCTGAACGCCCTCGCGGCACTCGCAGCCTGCCGCGAGGCCGGTGTGGGTGTGGACCTCGCGGCGCCCACGCTCGCCGGCTTCGCCGGGGCCGGGCGCCGTTTCGAGCCGCACGGCCAGACGTCAGCCGGCGCGCTCGTGTACGACGACTACGCGCACCACCCAACGGAGGTACGTGCCACCCTCGAGGCCGCGCGAAGCCTCGAGCCGCGGCGGCTAGTGGCCGTCTTCCAGCCGCACCTCTACTCGCGCACCGAGCGAATGGCGCGCGAGTTTGGGCGCGCGCTGGCCCTCGCGGACCTCGTCGTGGTGCTCGAGATCTATCCAGCGCGCGAGCGGGCCGAGGACTTCCCCGGCGTGAGCGGATGGGCGGTGGCGGCCGCCACCGCCTCCGCCGCGGCCGGCCGGCGCGTGTACTGGCTGCCGAAAATCGAGGACGCCGAAGCCTTCCTGCAGGGCGAGCTGAGGGAGGGCGATCTCCTCCTCACGCTCGGGGCCGGGGACGTCGACCAGCTTGCGCGGCGGCTCGGGAGCGGCACGTGAACCCGCCCGAGGGGGTGGAGCGCGATTACCCGCTCGCACGGCTCACGACGGTGCGCACCGGCGGCCCGGCCGACTGGTTCGCGCGTGTAGGAGACGCGGGGCGCCTCACGGAGCTCCTCGCCTGGGCGGACCAAGGGGGTATCGAGGTAGGAGTGGTGGGCTCCGGCTCGAACCTCCTCGTAGCCGATGATGGATTCCGAGGACTGGTGCTGAAACTCGACGACGCTCTCGCGACGATCGAGCGTGACGGCAACCGCGTGCTGTGCGGGGGCGGCGCCCGGCTCCCTCAGGCATCCGCAAGGGCCGCGCGCTGGGGCCTCACCGGACTCGAGTTCGGTGTGAACATCCCCGGGACGGTCGGCGGCGCCGTGAGGATGAACGCGAACGCCTACGGCGGCGAGCTCGGCAGGGTCCTCGAGTGGGTGGAGATCACCACGGCGCATGGCAGCCAGCGCCGCGCCCCCGAGGAGCTCGGCTTTCAGTACCGGCGCTCGAACCTCCGGCCGCGCGAGATCGTCTCGCGCGCCTCGTTCGGGCTGGCGCCGGCCGAGAGCGACGCGGTGAAGGCCACTCTCGCGGGCATGCGCGAGCAGCGGCGGGCCGCTCAGCCCTCCGGCATCAAGACCTTCGGCTCCACCTTCAAGAACCCGGACGACCCGCGCGCGGAGGGGCGAACCGCAGGGATGCTGCTCGAGGCCGCGGGCTGCCGCGGCCTGCGCGTCGGCGGCGCCCGCTTCTCGGAGAAGCACGCGAACTTCGTGGAGAACATGGGGGAGGCGACCACCGCCGATGTGCTCGAGCTGATGCGTGAGGGACGCCGCCGGGTGCGCGAGCGCTTCGGCGTGGAGCTCGAGGCGGAGGTGCAGCTGCTGGGCGACGCGGACGCGGAGGGAGCGCTGTGGTGAGAGCCGCCGCCGCCACTCTTCGGCGCCTGCCGCGCATCTCGGTGTCCGTGCCGCGCCACATCCGGCGGCGCGCGCTCGTCGCGCTGCTGATCGCGCTCGCCCTGTTCGGCATCTACCGGCTGTGGTTCCGTCACTCGAGCTTCGTCAGCGTCCAGCACGTCACGGTGAGCGGGCTCACCACGAGCGATGCCGCGCGGATCCGGCTCGCGCTCACGTCGGCGGCGCGGGACATGAGCACGCTCGACGTGAAGCAGGCGGACCTCAACGGGGCGGTGTCGGGCTTCCCCGTGGTGAAGGCCGTGGTGGCGAAGCCGAGCTTCCCGCACACCCTGAAGATCCACGTGATCGAGGAGCAGCCCACTGCTGTGCTCGCGGTGGGTGGGGAGCGGCTGCTGCTTGCACCCGACGGCACGGTGCTGCGCGGGGTGGCCACGGGCCACCCGCTGCCGGTGATCACCAGCCGCGGCGCTGTTCCGCAGGCCACCCTCACCGACCGCGTGCCGCTGAGCGCCCTGCACGTGGCGGCGGCGGCCCCGGCGGCGCTTGCCGGCCGGATGCTGTCCGTCGGCCACGACAAGGAGGGCATCGTGGTTCACATGCGCAACGGGCCGCGGCTCATCTTCGGCACCGCCAGCCGCCCGTATGCGAAGTGGGCCGCGGTGGCCGCCGTGCTGGCGGACCCGTCGTCCCACGGCGCCACCTACGTGGACGTCCGCATTCCCGGCCGCGCCGTGGCGGGTGGCCTCGACGCCCAGACGCTGGCACCCATCAGCACCACCGGCAACGACGTCTCGGCGCAATCGAACGCTCAGGGAACCACCGGGACGACCGGCCCCACGGGCCAGACCCTGCCCTCCGCAACTCCGCCCTCCGCGACTCCACTCAACCCTCAACCCTCAACGGGAGGCTGAGCCCAGTCTCAAGCGCTGGTCGAGGGTTGCCGGGTTGCACAAATTCTCCCCCCGCATTGACAGTTCGCCCAAAAAACGCCTACAGTGCGCACTTTGCGGGCGCGGGGACCGGCAAATAACCCTCAAGTCTGACTAGAGAGTCGGACGGCCAACCCTCTCGCACGGCTAAAGCATTCGACTGGAACGTACGAGGCAATCGGCATGGACACAGGTAGCTACCTGGCGGTGATCAAGGTCGTCGGGGTCGGCGGCGGCGGCACCAACGCGGTGAACCGGATGGTCGATGCCGGCCTCAAGGGCGTTGAGTTCATCGCCGTGAACACCGACGCGCAGGCGCTCCAGATGTGCGACGCGGACATCAAGCTTCAGATAGGCGCGCAGCTCACGCGCGGGCTCGGCGCCGGCGCGGACCCGGAGACGGGCTACGGCGCCGCCAACGAGAGCCGCGACGAGATCAAGGAGGCGCTCAAGGGCGCGGACATGGTCTTCGTCACGGCCGGCGAGGGCGGCGGCACCGGCACCGGAGCGGCCCCCGTGATCGCCGAGGTGGCCAAGCACGAGATCGGGGCTCTGACGGTGGGCGTGGTCACCCGGCCGTTCGAGTTCGAGGGGTCGCAGCGCTCCCGTCAGGCAGCCGAGGGCATCGACCGGCTGCGCGAGCAGGTGGACACGCTGATCGTGATCCCGAACGAGAAGCTGCTCACGATCGTCGAGCGGCGCACGAGCATCCTCGACGCGTTCCGCGAGGCGGACAACGTGCTGCGCCAGGGCGTGCAGGGCATCACGGACCTGATCACGATCCCGGGCCTGATCAACCTCGACTTCGCCGACGTGCGCACGATCATGCACGACGCCGGCTCGGCGCTGATGGGCATTGGTTCGGCGAGCGGCGAGAGCCGCGCGTCCGAGGCCGCCAAGAACGCGATCTCGAGCCCGCTGCTCGAGCAGTCGGTGGAGGGCGCCACGGGCATCCTGCTGAACATCACCGGGGGCAACGACCTCGGCCTGTTCGAGGTGAACGAGGCGGCCGAGATCGTGCAGAGCGCGGCCGATCACAACTCGAACATCATCTTCGGCGCGGTGATCGACGAAAGCCTGTCCGACGAGGTCCGCGTGACCGTGATCGCCACGGGCTTCGACAAGCGCCGCGGCGGTGGCGCGCTGTTCGACGTCGAGCGCTCCCAGCGGCGCGAGCGCCCGCGGGACCGCGGCGACATCGCGATGGACGACCGGCAGCGGTCGTCTCTCGAGATCTCGGAAGACGAGATCGACATTCCGTCGTTCCTGAAGGACTGACGCACCCGAGCGTCTCCGCGCCCACTTACGCCTTCCGTGGCGAGACCGGGGTACGCCGACCGTCGGAAGCGAACCGGGTGGCGCTGAGAGGAGGCGGGAACGTGGCGAATCGCAATGCGGGTCGGCGATCCGAGGCAGAGCGTTTTCGCGATGCCGCCGAGCTCGCGATCGAGCAGCTCGACTGGTGCATCGACTACCTGCACCGGATACGCAGGCCGGGGATCGGTCAAGCGCTTCGCCGAAATCGGAACGCCATCGTCAAGCGTCACCGGCTCTGACGGAGAGCGCCCACTCGAGCGCGGCGCGGTCTGCCGGCGATCCGTGCGCCGGACACACCACCTCCAGCGGCAGGTCGAGTAGCGGCCGCAGGCGCGCCAGCACCGCCTCGCGCGTCACGGCGCCGCGCGGCCGGAGGTTCAGCGCGAGACCCGAGCCGAAGTCGGCGAGCGTATCGCCGGCGATCACGGCGCGGACACGCTCGCTCCACAACACGACGTCGTTGTGCTCCCGCCCGGCGTACGCGCGGAGTCCGATCGAAAGCTCCTCACCGCCGGTGTACCAGTGCACGGTGGTGCCGCCGCCTCGAAGCCACTGAAGGTCGGGGCTCCCATCGCCGGCCTGCTCGGCGGTGATGCCGTACTTGTGGATCAGGTCCTGCGCCGAGTCAGGCGGCGGGGCGAAGACGAAGGCCCCGAGCCGCTCCGCGAGCGCCCGTGTATCACGCTCGTGCCATGGGGCGGTGAGGACGATCACCGGCTCCCGGGCGGCGGCGAGCGCCAGCAGCTCCTCCGGGACGGCCAGCGGATCGAAGAGCAGCAGGCGCGAGCCATCGTCGATCGCATGCGACGACACGTCCCGCGGCCAGGGCGCGCCCGGCGTCCACTCCGGATGCGTCGCCTGCCAATGCCAGAACCCGGGCCCCAGCTCGCGCACCGCGGCCATGCTACAGCGCGCCGGCCGGGCGAAAGCCCTGCAATTCCGCAACTCCGTGACTCTGCGCGGATCATACGATCGGAGTAGTTCGATCGTATGATCCCCTCTAATCCGATCCCACCCACGCTTGGGTGAGGCGGGCGCTGCCAGGGGCATCGGAGCATGGCAGCGTGAAGGTGACACGGCGGGCACAGAATGGGTCAACCGGAACCCGCGGCGGGAACGCCAACTAAATCGGTGCGAACTTTTTCGGTGCTTCTGGCGGACGGCCACGAGGCATACAGGGACGGTCTGGCGAGAGCAATCGCCGCACACCCGCGCCTCGAGTTGCTCGCGGAGTCGGCCGACGGGCGGCGGGCGCTCGAGGACATCCTGCGCCTCGAGCCGGACGTCGCGGTGCTCGAGGTGCGGATGCCGAAGCTGGACGGCCTCGAGGTCTGCGACATCCTGAGCGGTCTCGACCGCCCGCTGGGCACGCGCCTCGCGCTGATCAGCGGGGAAGCCAACGAGACGCTCGAGGCCGCCGCCCGGTCCATGGGTCTTGCCGCCGTGCTCGACAAGGATTCGACCCGCAGCCAGCTCTGCGAGCGCATCGTCGCGATCGGCGAGTCTCCCCTCTGACATTCGGCGCCCGGAGGGGTGCGGGCTGCTACAAAGGGGCCTATGCCGCGGGGGACTCAGAGGGTGCGCGTCTACGTAGCGGACGATCACCCCGTCTATCGCGAGGGACTCGTTCGGGCCATCAGGGAACGGCCCGATCTCGAGCTGGTCGGACAGGCATCCGACGGCCGTGAGGCGCTGCCGCAAATCGTGAAGCTCGTGCCGGACGTGGCCGTGCTCGACGTGCGCATGCCAGGTCTCGACGGCATGGAGGTGCTGAACGCGATCAAGCGCGACGAGCTTCCCACGCGCGTGGTGTTCCTGTCCGCTTACGTGGAGAGCGACCTCGTGTATCGCGCGATCGCGATGGGCGCGGGGGCATACCTTTCGAAGGAGGCCGATCGCGCCGCGATCTTCGACGCCGTGGCCGCGGTGGCCCGCGGCGAGGCCTTCCTCTCGCCAGAGATCCAGACGGGCCTCACCGCCCAGATCCGCATGCGCGAGGCGTCCGGCAGGCCCGTCCTCACCCCGCGCGAGCGCGAGATTCTGCGGTTGACCGCCGACGGCCGCTCCGCCCCCGACATCGCGGGCCAGCTGCATCTGAGTCCCGCCACCGTGAAGACCCACCTGCAGAGCCTCTACGAGAAGCTCGGCGTGTCGGACCGCGCGGCCGCGGTGGCGGCGGCGATGCGGCGCGGCCTGCTCGAGTAGTGCGAAACGGCGCGCCTCGAGAGGGAACGGCGCACAGCCGGATCGCGCTGCTCACACAGGCGGCGCGCGCGATCGACGCGGAGCTTCCGCGTGACGAGCTGCTTCAGCGCGTGGCGGACATCGCCCGCGAGGTGGTGGGCGCACATCAGGCGGTGATCAGTCTCACCACGGTCGGCGCCGCGCAGTCGATCACGGGCATCTCGCTTTCCGACAAGTACGCGGCCTGGCGCGATTACGACGAGCCGCCGGACGGCAGCGGCATCTACGCGCTCGTCGTGCGCGAGGGCCGCCCGATGCGGCTGTCCCAGGCCGAGCTCGAGTCGCACCCCGCCTTCAATCGCTTCGGAGGCGTTGCCGGCACACATCCGCCCCTGCGCGGCTGGCTGGCCGCGCCGCTGCTCGCCTCGGACGGCAGGACGATCGGGCTGATGCAGCTCTCCGACAGGTACGAGGGCGAGTTCACCGTCGAGGACGAGGAGCTCGTCGCCCACCTGGCGCAGCTCGCGGTGCTCGCCATCAGCGGCTCCGAGGTTCGGCGCGAGGCGGTGGAGGCCGGGGTGCAGCTCGATGCACTCCAGCGCGGCGCGCCGGTGGGGTTCGCGATCCTCGACGAGGAGCTGCGCTACCTGCGCGTGAACGACGCGCTGGCCGAGATGAACGGCATCCCCCCGCTCGAGCACATCGGTCGCACCGTGTGGGAGGTGGTGCCGGATCTTGCCGGGAACATCGAGACCTTCCTCCGCGGCGTGCTCGATAGCGGCATCCCCGCGCCGCCGGTCGAGGTGAGCGGGACCACCGTGGCGAGTGCAGGCGAGACGCGGCACTGGCTCGTGAGCTACTACCCGGTGGAGGTGGCGGGCGGCCGGGGTCTCGGCTGCGTGGTGGTGGACGTGACCGAGAATCGCCTCGCCACCGAGCGCCTGGCGCGGAGCGAGCAGCGCTACCGCACCCTCGTGGAGACCACGCAGGACATGATCTGGACGGTTGGCCCCGACGGCTGCTTCGACTACGTGAGCGGCGCGGTGGAGCGGATATACGGCTACAGCGCCTCCGAGCTGATCGGCAAGCCGTTCCTCGACTTCATCCCACCCGAGCGCAGGCAGGAGAACGCGGAATCGTTCGCCCGCGTGATGGCCGCCGCCGCGCCGGACACGCTGTTCGAAGGCGAGACGGAGCTGCTGCGAAAGGACGGGACCGTGACCGTGGTGGAGTATCGCGCCATCCCGCTTCTCGCCGACGACGGTCAGGTGGTGGCGGTCACCGGCGCGTCCACCGACATCACCGAGCGGCGGATCTCGGAGGCCGCGGTGCGGGCGAGCGAGGAGCGCTTCAGGAGCCTGTTCGAGAACGCCGCGGTGGGGATGGCGGTCATCGACGCCGACGGCGGGTTCGTGCAGACGAATCCGGCGTTCTGCCGGCTGCTCGGTCGTTCAAAGGAAGAGCTCGGGCGTCTCGGCTGGGACGACGTGGTGCATCCCGAGGACAGGCAGCTCGCCGGCACACGCCGCGCGCGGCTGCTCTCGGGCGCAGGCGACTTCTCCCCGCTCGAGACGCGCTTCGTGCACGCGGACGGCAACACGGTGTGGGCGAGGCTGCTCGGCGCGTCCGTGCGGCGCCCCACGGGCGAGGCGCAGTTCGCGCTCGTGCAGGCGGTGGACCTGACGGAGCAGCGACGGCTCGAGGAGGCCACCGGCAGGCTCTACGCGCTCACGCGCGACCTGTTCCTCACCGTGGACTTCGAGGGCCGCGTGAGGAGCGTGAACCCGGCGTGGGAACGCGCGCTCGGGTACACGGCCGAGGAGCTGCTCGCCGGGCCGTTCCTCGACTTCGTGGCGGAGGAGGATCGTGCGCACACGCTGCGCGAGTTCGAGCGGCTTCGCGCCGCGGGCGAGCTCACCCTGAACTTCGAGAACCGCTACATGCACAAGGACGGGAGCACCCGCTGGCTCCTCTGGAGTGCCTACGCCAGCCCCGATGAGGAACTGATCTACGGCGTGGCCAAGGACGTGACCGACCGGAAGCGCTCGGAGGAGCGGCTGCGTGAGTCCGAGCGGAAGTACCGCGACCTCGTGGAAACCTCGAGCGATCTCATCTGGTCGGTGGACACGGGCGGCCGCTTCACGTTCGTGAACCGCGCCGCGCGCAGGATCTACGGCTACGAGCCGGAGGAGATGCTGGGCCGGCCGATCGCGGACTTCGAGACCGACGCGCAGCGCCTGAAGGACGAGGACGCCTTCAGGGGCGTTCTGAGGGGAACGCCGCTCTTCAGCTACGAGACCCGCCACGTCCGCAAGGACGGCCGGCCGGTGGACCTGAGCGTGAACGCGATCGTGCTGCAGGACGACGACGGCACCGTGCTGGGCGCCACTGGCACCGCAACGGACGTGACCGACCGCAAGCGCTTCGAGATGCGCCAGGCGGCGGTGGCCGAGCTGGGCCGTCGCGCGCTCGAGGGCGTGAGCCTCGCCGAGATCACGGAGGCCGCCGTCTCACTCGTGTCGGAGACGCTCGGGCTCGACTTCTGTGCCGTGGTTGAGGCCGATCCGGGCGAGGACAGGCTCATCCTGCATGCGGGTCTCGGCTTCGCCGAGGACACTGCGCACCGGCGGATCCCGTCCGACCCACGCTCGTCTCATGCCGCCTATGCCATTGACATCGATGGCCCGGTGGTCGTCGAGGACTTCGAGGCCGAGACTCGCTTCGAACGCTCGCCGCTCCTGCGCGAGCTCAGCGCGCGGAGCGGTGTATGCGTGACGATCGAGGGCGAGTCGCGCCCGTTCGGCGCGCTGTGTGGCCACAGCACGAGGAGGCGCTCCTTCACGACGGATGAGGTGCACTTCCTCCAGTCCGTGGCGAACGTGCTGGCCACCGCCATCGGGCGCAAGCGCACCGAGGAGCGGATCGTGGAGCTGGCGGCGGCCCGCGGGCGCCTGGTTGCGCAGACGCTTGCCGCCGAGGACCGCGCGCGCCGGAGCATCTCGGAGGTCTTGCACGACCACGCGCTGCAGGATCTGCTCGCGAGCCGCCAGGACCTGGTGGAGGTGATCGAGGACCCACAGGGCGATCCTGAGCGCGCCGTCCGCGCGAAGGAGGGGATCGAGCGCGCCGTGCAGCTCCTGCGCGAAGCGGTCTTCAATCTCCATCCGGTCGTGCTCGAGCACGCCGGCCTGGCCTCGGCGATTCGCGCCGTGGCCGACCATCAAGCGCGTCGCGGCAACTTCGAGTGCGAGATCGAGGTGGACTCCGAGGCCACCGGCGTCCACGACGAGTTGATCCTGTCGCTTGCGCGGGAGCTCCTGACGAACGTCGCAAAACACGCCGGGGCCAGCCACGTGAGCGTGGTGGTGCGGCGCCGGGACGAGTGGATCGAGCTCCGCGTGCAGGATGACGGCCGCGGCTTCGAGACCGGGCGTCGCGAGGCCGCCCTACGCGAGGGTCACGTGGGGCTCGCGTCGAGCGCCGAGCGCGTGGAGGCCCTTGCGGGCCGATTTGAGGTCGATGGTCGCCCGGGTCGCGGCACGCGCGCCCGTGCGGTGCTCCCCGCACGACGGGCAGCGGCTCATCGCGCTGACCGGCCGAGACGGCTTCCGCGTATCAGCGGAGTCCGACGCGGGTCCGGTCGATGAGGCCTTCTGAGATCGCCATCGCCACGGCGTGAGCGCGCGTCCGTGCCCCCATCTTGCGAAGGATGTTCTTGATGTGGGTTCGGACCGTATGGGGGCTCAGGAACAGATCCGCCGAGATGTCGTCGATCGAGTGACCGCGGGCGATCTGCTCCAGAACCTCGCACTCGCGCTCGGACAGCGTGCCGGAGCGAGGCCTTCTTGTGGTGGTCGAGAACGTCATGCTCAGCGAATCCTGCCCTGCTCGTGGATGCGAACCACCCCCCGCGCGGTTGGTATGTAGGTGGACCCTCAGGTACTCCAATCGAAGTAGTCCGGTTCGCATGACGCACAGGTTCCGCGTGGGCAGCGGAGTTTGACCTTGGGCGTCTCCACCAATCGGACGACCTCCCACCGGCGGATACCCGTCAGCAGCAGGTCCAACCCGGAAGACGATGAAATACGCGTGCCCGCGCGCAAGCATCAAGCTCGGATGGAACTAGCCGAGCCCATCACCGTGCTGCTCGCGGACGATCAGCGCGCTTACAGAGAGGGACTCGCGCGGGCGATCACCGAGCATTGCCGGCTCGAGCTCGTGGCGGTGGCGCGCGACGGCGACGAGGCCTTCGAGGCGATCGAGAACCTCTCGCCGGACGTGGCGCTCGTGGACGTGCGCATGTCCGGCATGGAGGGCACGACGCTGTGTGCCGAGCTCCGCCGCCGGCATCCCGAGATGGAGACGCGCGTGATCCTCATGAGTGCCCACGAGGGCACGTCCCTGGCCGAGCATGCGCGCGCGTCCGGAGCCGACGGCTACGTGGCGAAGGACCACTCGCGCCGCGAGATCTGCGAGGCGCTCGTGCAGGCGAGTCAGCGCGATCGCGTGCCGGCGGTTCTGGCGCCCGCGGACGCCGGTTAGAAGCGCCTTTCCGGGGGTGATTTGCCCGGCCCGCATTGCTAGGGTCTCTCCGCCCTGACGAGCGCCGCCGACACTCAGCGCAAAACCCCGCTTTACGACCGCCATGTCGCCGCCGGGGCGAGGCTCGTCCCATTTGCCGGTTGGGAGATGCCGGTTCAGTACGAGGGCATCCGCCAGGAGCACGTGGCGGTGCGCAGCCACGCGGGGCTGTTCGACGTCTCGCACATGGGCGAGATCGAGACGAGCGGCCCGGATGCCGAGCGCTTCCTCCAGCGCCTTCTCTCGAACGATGTGTCGAAGATCCCGCTCTACGGAGCCCAGTACTCGGTGCTCTGCCGCGAAGACGGCGGCGTGCTGGACGACCTGTTCACCTACAAGCTCGAACCGGAGCGCTTCCTCACGGTCACGAACGCGGCGAACCACTCGCGCGACTACCAGTGGTTCTCCCGGCACGCGGACGGCTTCGACGTGAACGTGAGCGACGCCGCGGATCGCTATTCGATGCTCGCGCTCCAGGGCCCGCGGGCACGTGCCATCCTCACCTACCACCTCGAGGGCGAGGCGCCCGCCCGCATGCGCACCACGCACTCGCAGGTGGGCGGCGTGGACTGCCTGGTGTGCGGCACGGGCTACACGGGCGAGGACGGGGTGGAGCTGCTGGTTCCGCCGAGCGGCGCCCCGCGCGTGTGGGATGCGCTCATCGGCGAGGGCGCGAAGCCCGCAGGGCTCGGCGCGCGCGACACGCTCCGTCTCGAGGTGTGCTTCCACCTGTACGGCAACGACCTGTCCGAGGACCGCAACCCGATCGAAGCGGGGCTTGGGTGGGTGTGCAAGCTCGATACCCACTTCATAGGCGCCGAGGCCCTGCGCGGGGTCGAGCCGGCGAGCAAGCTCGTGCCGTTCGCGTTCACCGGTCCCGGCATCCCACGGCAGGGCAACCCGATCGTGGTGGGCGGCGAGCCCGCGGGCGTGGTCACGAGCGGAACGCTCTCCCCGTGCCTCGACATCGGGATCGGCATGGGCTACGTGCCCGTGGAGGCGTCTGAGCCAGGCACGAAGATCGAGGTGGACGTCCGCGGCAAGCTGCGCCCGGCAGAGGTGCGCGAGAGGCCGCTCTACCGGAAGGAGCAGTGAGCGTGGCAGAAGAGAGCTATCCCGACGGGCTGCTGTACCACCCCGAGCACGACTGGGCGAAGGTGGACGGCGACACCGGCACCTTCGGCGTCACCTGGTACGCCCAGGACCAGCTCGGGGAGGTCGTGTTCTTCGACCCGCCGGACGTCGGCACGCAGGTGAACGCGAACTCCGCGTACGCCGAGGTGGAGTCGGTGAAGGCGGTGTCCGACGTGTTCGCGCCGATGTCCGGTGAGGTGATCGAGGTGAACGAGGCGCTGAAGGAGTCGCCCGAGAAGATCAACGACGATCCCTATGGTGAGGGGTGGATGGTTCGAGTCCGCCTGACCGACCCGTCCGAGGCCGACTCGCTGATGGACGTGAACGCTTACAAGGAGTCTCTGGGCAGGTAGCTCTATGAGCCGCTACACATCTGCAACCGACGCTGACCGCCGCGAGATGCTCGACGCGATCGGCGTCGGCTCCGTGGAGGAGCTGTTCCGCGACATCCCGGAGCCCGTGCGCCAGCGCGAGCCGATAGCGCTGCCGGACGGCATGGCCGAGCAGGACGTGTACGACCACCTGCGCGCGCTCGCGGCGCGCAACCGCGACGCCGAGCAGGAGGTCACGTTCGCGGGCGGGGGCATGTACGACCACTACGTGCCGGCGTTGATCGACTCGATCATTGGCCGGTCCGAGTTCCTCACGCCGTACACGCCCTACCAGCCGGAGATCTCGCAGGGCGGGCTGCAGGTGATGTTCGAGTTCCAGACGGCGATCTCGGAGCTCACCGGGCTGCCGGTGGCGAACGCGTCGATGTACGAGGGACCATCGTCGGTCGCATCCGCCGCCTACATGGCGCGCCTAGACAACCGGCGCTCGAAGTTCGTCGTGTCGCGCGGTGTGCATCCCAACTCGCGCGAGACGCTGGCCACCTATGCACACGCATTCGGGTCGACGGTGGTGGAGGTGCCGCTCGACGGCCGCGGCGCCACCCACCTCGGCGCGCTCGCCGCGGCGGTGGATGACGACACGTCGGCCGTGATCCTGCAGCAGCCGAACTTCCTCGGCACCGTCGAGGATCTCGGGTCGCTCGCCGAGGCGGCCAAGAGCACCGGCGCGGTGCTCGTGTGCGCGGTGGATCCGCTCACGCTCGGAATCCTCAAGCCGCCCGGCGAGTTCGGTGTGGACGTGGCGGTGGGCGAGGGACAGTCGCTCGGCAACCGGCTGGACTTCGGCGGGCCGTCGTTCGGCTTCTTCGCAGCCACCGAGAAGTTCCTCCGGCGGATGCCGGGGCGGATAGCGGGCGAGACGGTGGACGTGGACGGCAAGCGCGGCTTCGTGCTCACCCTTCAGACGCGCGAGCAGCACATCCGGCGCGAGAAGGCCACGCACAACATCTGCACGGCGCAGGCGTTGAACGCGCTGGCGGGGGTGATCTACCTGTCGTGGCTCGGCAAGCGCGGGGTGGTGGAGCTGGGCGAGCTGATGCTGCGGCGCACCGCCTACGCGCGCGAGGCGCTCGGCGCCGAGCTGGTCAATCCGGGCCCGGTCGTGCGCGAGTTCGCCATCCGTGTTCCCAATCTGGATGAGGTGTGCGAGCGGGCGCGCGCCCAGGGCATCAACCCGGGCCATCGCCTTCGCTACTACTACCCCGAGTACGAGGACTGCCTGCTGGTCGCGATCACGGAGCGGCGGACGCGCAAGGACATCGATCGCCTGGCCGCGGTGGTGCGTGGGGTGCGCGAGGAGGTGCCAGCGTGATCGGCGGAGAGCCCACGCTGACGATCTACGAGAGGTCGAAGGAGGGGCGGCGCGCTTTCGTCGCGCCCGAGCTCGACGTGCCCGAAGTGCCCGTGTCGGAGCTACTTCCTTCGGAAGCGATCCGTTCGGAGCCGCCAGAGCTGCCTGAGATCTCAGAGCCCGAGATCGTTCGCCACTACAACAACCTCTCGAAGAAGAACTTCGACCTCGACACCGGCTTCTACCCGCTCGGGTCGTGCACGATGAAGCACAACCCGAAGCTCAACGAGCGCGTGGCGGCGCTGCCGGGCTTTTCGCGGCTTCATCCGCTCCAGGAGCCGCAGTACGCCCAGGGCGCGCTCGAGCTGATGTGGCGGCTGCAGCGGCAGCTCTCCGAGGTGGCCGGGCTGCCGCACGTGTCTCTGCAGCCCAGCGCCGGCTCGCACGGCGAGCTCGCGGGCCTGCTTCTCACGCGCGCCTACCACGAGGACCACGGCGAGCAGCGGACGAAGGTGCTCACGCCCGACACCGCGCACGGCACCAATCCGGCGACGGTGACGATGTCCGGCTACGAGGTGGTGAAGGTGGGCACCGCCGAGGACGGCGGGGTGGACGTCGACGACCTTCGCGCGAAGGCCGGCGACGACACCGCCTGCCTCATGCTCACCAACCCCAACACGCTCGGGCTGTTCGACCGCAACATCGAGGAGATCGCGCGCATCGTCCACGACGCGGGCGCCACGCTCTACTACGACGGCGCGAACCTCAATGCCGTGCTGGGCATCTCGCGGCCGGGTGACATGGGCTTCGACATCGTGCACTTCAACCTGCACAAGACGTTCACGCAGCCGCACGGCGGCGGCGGTCCGGGTGCCGGACCGATCGCCGTGTCCGAGCGCATAGAGCCGTTCCTTCCGCGGCCTCAGGTGGTGCGGCGCGAGGGCGCGAACGGCGGTGGGGAGCCGTTCTTCGACCTCGACTTCGAGCGCCCGAAGTCGATCGGACGGCTGCGCGGGTTCCAGGGCAACTTCGGCGTGTTCGTGCGCTCGTACGCGTACATCTGCTCGGTGGGCGGCGACGGTCTCAAGGACGTGTCGGAGACGGCCGTGCTGAACGCGAACTACCTGCGCGCGCGGCTCGCGGAGCCGGGAATCGCCGAGTATCTGCCGATCGCGTTCGACCGCCTGTGCATGCACGAGTTCGTTTTGTCGGGCCGCGGCGCGCGCGACCAACTCGGCATCAGGACGCTCGACATCGCCAAGCGGCTGCTTGACCACAGGGTGCACCCGCCAACCGTCTACTTCCCGCTGCTAGTGGACGAGGCGCTGATGATCGAGCCCACGGAGACCGAGACGAAGGAGCGCCTCGACGGCTTCGCGGACGCGCTCCGCGAGATCCTGGAAGAGGCGAAGGAAGACCCGGAGATCGCGCGCAACGCGCCGTACACCACGCCGGTGAGGCGCCTCGACGAGGCGGCGGCGGCGAGGCACCCCGTGGTGCGGCAGGCCAGGTCGCAGGAGGCAGGTGGCAGGTCGCAGGACGGTGCCCCGTCCGCAACGCCGTCTCCCAGCATCTAGCGGTCGCCCGCCTCTTCCGTGGCCTAGCGTCTCCAGAATCCCATCTAGCTGTTCCCCAGCCACAGCTGGTTGGGATCGCACCCCGCGCAGAGGCACGGGCTGGCGCCCAGCATCCCATCTAGCTGTTCCCCAGCCACAGCTGGTTGGGATGGTTCCCTCCGACCTCCGATCGGACCTCCGGCCTCCGACCTCGACCTCCGGCCATAGGTTCCTGACTCAGCACCCCAATATGGGTCCATCCAGGAACCTTCCCGTCGGTGGCACCGCCGCGCCTCCTAGACTCCCGCGCCGTGCGCACCTTCAGCGGCATCCAGCCCACCGGCTCCAAGCACCTCGGCAACTTCATCGGGGCCATCCGCGGCTGGGTGGAGGGTCAGGAGCGGGGCGAGGCGATCTACTGCCTCGTCGACCTTCACGCGATCACGGTTCCGTATGAGCCGGCGAAGCTGCGCGAGACCGTGCTCGACGCAACCGCGATCCTGATCGCCGCCGGGCTCGACCCCGAGCGCTGCATCCTCTTCCGCCAGGGAGACGTGCCGGAGCACACGGAGCTCACCTGGCTGCTCAACGCCGTGACCGCCTATGGCGACCTCCAGCGAATGACCCAGTTCAAGGAGAAGTCCGCGAAGCAGAAGGAGCTGGTCTCCGCGGGCATCTTCAACTATCCGATCCTGCAGGCGGCGGACATCCTCGCCTACAACGCCGACGAGGTGCCGGTGGGCGAGGACCAGCGCCAGCACCTCGAGCTCGCCCGCGACGTGGCCCAGCGCTTCAACGCGCGCTTCGGCGAGACGTTCGTGGTGCCGGAGGCGCGCATCCCGACGGTGGGCGCGCGGATCATGGACCTTCAGGAACCCACGAGCAAGATGTCCACCACCGCGGCGAGCGACGCGGGAGTGATCCGAGTGCTGGATGAGCCGAAGACGGTGGAGAAGAAGATCAAGAGCGCCGTGACCGACTCCGGGTCCGAGGTGGTGCGCTCGCCCGACAAGCCCGGGATCACCAACCTGATCGACATCCTCGCCGTGATCCGCGGGGTGGAGCCAACCAAGATCGAGAGCGAGTTCGACGGCTCGGGGTACGGCCAGTTCAAGCAGGCGGTGGCGGACGCGGTGGTGGAATACCTGGCGCCGGTGAGAGAGCGCTACAACGAGCTGCGTCCCGACGAGAAGCAGCTCCACGCGATCCTCCACGCGGGCGCCGAGAAGGCGCACGCGATCGCCCACGAGAACGTGGCTCTGGCCCGAGATCGCATGGGCGTCGGGCCCCCCTCGTAAGCTCTCGGCGATGGCCGTGCTCTCGCTCGACCTCGACCTCGAGGTCTTCCAAGGTCCCTTCGACCTGCTGCTCACGCTCGTGCTCAAGGAGGAGGTCGACCTGCTCGAGGTCGACCTGGCCGAGGTGGTGCTCGCATACGTGGAGCACCTCGAGGGCTCGGGTGAGCTCGATCTCGAGGCCGCCACCGAGTTCCTCGTGCTGATCGCGGCGCTGCTCGAGCTCAAATCACGGCTGATCCTGCCGCGCGAGGAAGACGAGGAGATCGACCTCGATCGGGCCGAGGCGGCGGATGAGCTGCTCGCCCGCATGCTCGAGTACGCGCGCTACCGCCGGGCGGCCGCCTTCCTGCGCGAGAGGATTGAGGCGGAGTCCGGCTTCCGCTACCGCTCGGCGCCGCTGCCCAAGGAGCTGCGGCGCGTGTCGGTGGATCTGGCGGAGAAGTCGTACGAGCCGGTGTCGCTCGCCAAGGCGATCGGCGGGCTGTTGCGGATGCCCGAGCCGATCTCGCTGCACCACGTGGCCATGCCCACCGTGTCCGTGGAGCAGCGGCTGAAGCACCTGCGCTCGCTGCTGTCGCGCCGCGGGAGGTTCACGTTCGACGAGGCCGTGGAGGGCGCGGATCGCGTGACTCAGGCCGTGACGCTGTTTGCGCTTCTGGAGCTCTACAAGAAGGGGGAAGCCACTTGGGAACAGTCGGAATCGTTCGGCCCGATAGTGGTGAACGCACGATGAACGATCTGCCGCGCGTCGTGGAAGCCCTGCTGTTCCTGTCGCCCGACCCGGTCTCGGTCGAGACGCTCGCCGACGCGTGCGAGGCGGGGGAGGGCGAGGTCGTCGAGGCGCTCGCCCGGCTGCGCGAGCACTACGCCGAGGGCTGGCGCGGCGTGGTGCTGCGCGAGGTGGCGGGCGGGTTCACCCTCGCCACCGACCCGGTGGCGGAGAAGGCCGCGCGCCGGCTGCTCGCCCGGCCGCGCACCCCGCCGCTCACGCAGGCGCAGGCCGAGTGCATGGCGATCGTGGCGTACCTCCAGCCGGTCTCGAGGCCCGAGATCGCGCGCATCCGCGGGGTGGCGTCGGAGTCCGCCGTGGGCACGCTGCTCGAGCGCGGGCTGATCGAGGAGTCGGGGCGCTCGCAGTTCGGCGCCGTGCTCTACCGCTCCACGCAGCTGTTCCAGCGCCTCTTCGGCCTGAACGGCCTCGACGAGCTGCCCGACGTGGCCGCCTTCGATCCCACGCCGGAGGAGGAGGGCGAGCTGCGGGAGCGCCTGCTGAAGGCAGGCGAGCAACGCGCCACGGGATGAGTCGTGCCGAGCTTCAGGCAGATGCGGGAGACCGACGAGCTGTGGACGCGGTTCCCCGCTCTCGAGCGCGCTGAAACGGGCAGCCAGCGCACGCTGCTCACCTTCGACGACGGCCCGGATCCCGAGGGCACCCCGGCCGTCCTGGACGCGCTGGACGCGATCGGGGCACGCGCCACCTTCTTCATGCTCGGCGAGCAGCTCATGCGCCACCAGGACGTGGGCCGAGAGGTGGTGGCGCGCGGCCACGAGGTGGCGCTTCACGGCTTCGGCCATGAGCATCACGACAAGCTCACCCCACAGCAGGCGCGCGACGACCTCGCGCGCGGCCTCGGCGCGGTGGAGGCGGCAACCGGACGGCGGCCGCGCTTCTACCGCCCTCCGTACGGGCGCTTCACGGACGCCTCATACGAGGCCTGCCGAAAGCTCGGGCTCGAGCCTGTGTACTGGTCGGGGTGGGGAATGGACTGGGAGCCGATTCCGGCCGAGCGGATCGCCGACATCGCGGGCCGTGACCTCGGCGACGGGGTGATCCTGCTCCTTCACGACTCGGTGCGCTACGCCGACCGCGACAGCGCCGCGCCCACGGCCGAGGCGCTGGCGTTGCTCGAACACCAGCGCCTCGAGGCCGGGGTCGGCTTCGGCGCCCTTGGAGACGCCGTCAGCTCACCGTGAAGTCGATGTGCTGGCCGAGCTTGTAGTGGCCCGGCTGGTTGCAGATGAGGGCGTAATGGCCGGGCTTCAGATGTAGCGCCAGCTTCCCGTTCTTCCCCGGGTTGAGGCCGTCGATCTCGCCGACCTTGCCCGTCTCGTCCGCGGCGCTGCCCTTGAGGAGATCTGCCGCGGCCTTGTTCGTCTTGATCACGACGAACTCGTGCTTCACCGTGCCGATGTTGCGGACGTGGAAGGTCACCTTGCCCGCCGCGGCCCTGTCCACGGACGGCAGCACCTTGAACTCCTTGAGCGAGACGTTGAGAGCGTGGGGCGGCGGACCGCTGGTGGCGGAGCCCTTCTTCGCCGGCGCCGCCGAGGCGGGCGCAGCCGCGACGCTCGCGCGCGTTACTCGCACGTCCTTCGTGCCGAGCTTCGACGCGGTGGTCACGAGGTTCACCAGCGCGATCACGAGCGCGGCGGCGGCGAAGATCGCGAAGCCCTGCTGGGTGCGCCTGATCGAGCGCGACTGTCTCTTGAGTTCGGTCTCGAGTCCCGCAAGCGATGGGTCTCGAGTGCGGCGGTCGTTCTTCTGCTCCGTAGAGGACATCAATCTCCTTTTCCGGGGGATTCCGGCCGCGCGCATGGCCAACTCGCGGACCCGCTCGTGCGGATCCACGCGTGCCCCTGCGGCCAAGAGAGGCCGCAAGCTAACCGCGCTCTATGAGCGCGCGATTGGCGCAGGATGAGCGTGCTCTCAGGCTGCGGAACGCAGCCGGAGGCGCTTCAGCAGACGCGGTGCGGGGCGCCGCGTGGCCGCTGCATGCGCCTTCAGGAGCGCCACAAGATCGAGCGTCGCGTAGAAGGGATCGGCGATCGTCCTGCCGTCCTCGAGCGACACTGCGGCGCGCACGTGCCCATCCACCTCCGCCACGAGCAGCGGCGCCACGGGCACCCGCGAGCTGTCGAGCGCGGCCACGCGAAGCACGCCCGGCTCCTCCGGATGTGCCCTTCTGATCGTGATCGCGGCGGTCGCTCTCATGCAGGGGAGGATGCCACCGGCCTGTCATCAGGTCAAATGACAGATCGGCCTAACAGCGATAAGCTGCGCTTATGCTAGACGTGCGGCGGATGAGGGTGCTGCGAGAAGTTGCCACCCAGGGCTCGTTCTCAGCGGCCGCCGAGGCGCTGTCGTACACGCAGTCGGCGGTGTCTCAGCAGATCGCGGCGCTCGAGCGCGAGGCGGGCACGAAGCTCGTGGAGCGGAACGCCCGCGGCATCCGGCTCACCGACGCCGGCGAGGCGCTCGTGCGGCATACCGAGGCGGTGCTCGCCAACCTCGCCGAGGCAGAGGCCGAGCTCGAGGCGCTCGCGGGAGTGCGCGGCGGCCGCGTGCGGCTCGCATCATTCCCCTCGGCCGGCTCCGCAATCATTCCGCAGGCCATCGCCAACTTCCGCGCCCGCCATCCCGCGGTTGAGCTCAACCTGATCGAGGCCGAGCCGCAGGAGTCGCTGCCGCGGCTGCGGTCGGGCGAGCTCGAGATCGCGCTCACCTACACGCCGGGGATGTACAGCGACGAGTCGCTCGCTGGGGTGGACACCGAGGACATCCTGGACGACCCCTTCTACCTGGTGCTCCCGGCCGGCCATCCACTCGCGGCCAAGCCGCGGGTGCGGCTCAAGGACCTGGCGTCGGAACCGTGGATCACCGGCACCGACGCCTGTCCGTGCACCGGTCAGGTGCAGTGGGCGTGCACGGTGGCCGGCTTCGAGCCGCACGTGGCATTCGAGAGCGACGACTTCGCCACGGTGCAGGGGCTCGTGGCCGCGGGCGTGGGCGTGGCGCTGATCCCGGACCTGGGCTTCGCCACGGCTCGCGACGACATCGTGGTGCGCGAGCTTCACGGCAGCGACCGCATGACTCGCACGGTGCAGGCGGCCACGCTGCCCGGCTATCGCTCCCCGGCCACCCAGGCGATGCTCGACGTGCTTCGAGACACGGCAGCCGGCTACCGCTCCGCGCGCGTCGAGCTCGCGGCGGCTTCGTAGCTACCCGTTGCGTGCGGCCAGCTGCCCGCAGGCGGCGTCGATGTCGCGCCCCCGCGTGAGCCTGACGGTGGCCCGCAGGCCGTGCTCCTCGAGCGCCGCGCGGAAGGCATCGATCGCGCCGCGGGTTGAGCCGCTGTAGCCCGCCTCCGTGGGGTTGTAGGGGATGAGGTTCACCTTGAACGCCTCGCGCGGCTCGAGCGCCTCGGCGAGCTGCACCGCCTGCTCGTAGCGGTCGTTCACGCCGTCCAGCATCAGGTACTCCACGAACACCGGCTGCCGGCGCGCCTCCCACCAGCGCAGGCACGCCTCGAGCACGTCCGGCAGCGGATAGCGGTCGTTCACGGGCATGAGCTGTGAGCGCAGCGCCTCGTCCGCCGCGTGAAGCGACAGCGCGAGTCGCACCGGCGGCCCCTCGCTGGTCATCCGCTCGATGCCGGGGATCCAGCCGACCGTGGAGATCGCGGTGCGGCGGGACGTTATGCCGATGTCCGGCAGCCGCTCGCACGCGGCCAGCACGTTGTCGAGGTTCATCATCGGCTCGCCCATGCCCATGAACACCGCGTGGTTCACGTCCTCCTTGCGGCGGAAGTGGAGCGCCTGGTCGAGGATCTCGGACGCCGTGAGGTTGCGGCCGAACTTCATGCGGCCGGTAGCGCAGAACGTGCACGTGAGCGGGCAACCCGACTGGCTCGACAGGCAGAGCGAGCGCCGGCCGTCCCGGTAGCGCATGAGCACCGCCTCCACCGGCCGGCCGTCGTGGGTTCTGAAGAGCGCCTTCTCCGTGCCGTCGCGGGCGAGCGCTTCGTCCACGAGCTCGAGCGTGGAGAAGGGCAGCTCACCGGCAAGCCTCTCGCGCAGCGAGGCCGGCAGGTTCGTCATCTCGTCGTACGACGCGGCCCCGCGCGCGGTCCATTCCCACACCTGCCCGGCGCGGAAACCCGGCTCACCGCGCTCGGCGAGCGTGCTCTCGAGCAGCTTCAGGTCCATCGAAAAAGTGTGGCAGCGGCATGCATGAAATCCAGGCACGGCGGGTATCACCCCGCCGAGTGGAACGGCCGATCGTCCGAGTGGGAGCGGACGATCCGGCCGGGTTTATTTCCGGCACTATCGGTGGACATGGATGACCACCCGGCACCGGACCAGAGAGTAGGAAGGCCGCAGGATGCGGCTGCCATGATCGCGGTGCTCGAGGAGGCCACCGCCACCTACCCCGAGTGGGCGCCCGCGGGCTGGACTCCGGAGCTCTCGCTGGCAGACAGCGAGCGCAAGCTGATTCCCGAGCGGCTCGCCCTGCCGGGCTGCTGGAGCAGGGTGGCCGAGGGCGATGGGCAGATGGTGGGTTACGTGATCCTGCGGCCGGCTGTGGAGCACGAGACGCCCGATCGGCTCATCCCGGGACTGGTGCATCTGTACCACCTGTTCGTGCGGCCGGCCTGGTGGGGACGCGGCGTTGCCACCGAGCTGCTCAGCTCCGGTCTGGCCGACGCCGTGCAGCGCGGCTACCACAGCGCGCGCCTCTGGACCCCGCGTCGCAATGTGCGCGCACGGGCCTTCTACCGCCGCGAGGGCTGGCATGAAACCGGCGCCGAGACGTATGCCCCGCAGCTCGACCTCGAGCTCGTGGAGTACCGCCGCTCACTCCTTGACTGACGGGTTTATGCTCGCCGCGTGACCCGCTTCGAGACCGTCCGCGTGGCCGCCGTCCAGGCCACGCCGGTGATCCTTGACGCCGACGCCTGCGTGGAGAAGGCGATCTCACTGCTTGAGAGGGCGGCGGAGCAGGGCGTGCAGCTCGCCGTTCTGCCCGAGACCTTCGTTCCGCTGTATCCGTCGAACGCGTGGGCGCGGAAAGCCGCGAGCTTCGGCGGCTTCGACGAGCTCTGGGAGCGGCTCTGGGAGAACTCGGTGGACGTGCCGGGAGCGCACGTGGACCGCCTGACGGAAGCGTGCCGGGCGCACTCGATCCACTGCGCGATCGGGGTGAACGAGCGCGAGGCCGAGCGGCCCGGCTCGCTCTACAACACGCTGCTCCTCATCGGACCGCAGGGGCTGATCTGGAAGCACCGGAAGCTGATGCCGACCCACCACGAGAAGCTCTTCCACGGAGTTGGCAAGGGGGACGACCTGCAGGTGGCGGACACGCCGCTCGGGCGCGTGGGCGGCCTGATCTGCTGGGAGAACCGCATGCCGCTCGCGCGCTATGCGATGTACCGCGGCGGGCCGCAGATCTGGGTGGCTCCCACGGCGGACGACTCGGACGTGTGGGTGGCCAACATGCGCCACATCGCCGTGGAGTCGGGCGCGTTCGTGGTGGGTGCGCCGCAGTACATTCCCCGCTCCGCGTTCCCGGAGGACTTCCCTGTCGAGCTGCCGGATCGCGACGTGTTCGGCCGCGGTGGCGCGCTGATCGTCTCGCCGGACGACGGCGAGATCATTGCGGGGCCGCTGTATGACCAGGAGGGAATGGTCGTGGCGGACTGCGATCTCAGGGTCGGCCTGCGCGCCAAGCGCTGGTTCGACGCCGTCGGCCACTACGCGCGGGAGGACGTGCTGATGCCGCTCGTGCCGGTGCAAACTGCTGCGCCGCCTGAGCACGGCAACGGCGCCGACGCCGTTTAGTGAGGCTCGCGCGGTACCTCGCTCACTCCGGGGCGGCTTCGCGCCGCGCCGCTGAAAAGCTGATCGCTGCGGGACGCGTGACGGTGGGAGGCGAGGTGGTGCGCGATCCGGCGCGCGACGTCAACGAGTCGAGCCGCGTGGCACTCGACGGGCGGCCGCTCGCGCCGGAGCCCCGCGAGGTGTACGCGCTCAACAAGCCCGCCGGAGTGGTGTCCACGGCGAAGGACACGCACGGCCGCCGCACCGTCACCGAGTTCGTGCCGAGCGAGCGGCGGCTCTATCCGGTGGGACGGCTCGACGCGGACTCCACCGGCCTGATCCTGCTGACCAACGACGGCGACCTCGCCAACACGCTCACCCACCCGAGCTTCGAGGTGGAGAAGACATACAGGGTGCGCGTGGAGCCGGCGCCCGTGGAGGAGCCGGCGCTGCGCACACTGCGCGAGGGCGTGGAGCTCGAGGACGGCCGCACCGCGCCGGCGGGGGTGCGGCAGGTGGAGCCGGGGCTCCTCGAGATCACGATCCACGAGGGCCGCAAGCGCCAGGTCCGCCGCATGTGCGAGGCGGTGGGGCACCGCGTCAGGGCGCTCGAGCGGGTGGCGTTCGGGCCGCTTCGCCTGGAGAAGCTGCCCGAGGGGGAGTTCCGCCGCCTCACTCCCGCCGAGGTGGAGCGACTTCGGAACGCCCCTGGGGGCTAACGGAGTCCGCGGCTCGAAGCCTGGCCGATCTTGCGGCCGAGCTGGGCCACCTGATCGTCGTCCATGCCGGTGGTGTCGAAGCCGGCTTCCTCGAGCTCGCGGCGGATGTCCGAAACCGCCTCGATCCTGTCGATCGCGCCCGAGAGCTTCTTGAGCGAGGCGTTCACCAGGCTGTCGTCGAGCGCCGTGGTGCCGTCCGCCGCGGGCTTGAGCAGCCACGCCCGCAGAGCGTTTGCCTCGTCGAGGCTCAGGTCGAGCACGATCGTGTGCTCCATGACCCCCAGCGCCTGGGCATCGAAGCCGTTGTTCTCGTCCACAGTGGCCATCCTTGACCGTCTCCCTGGGTTGGGTTTTGCCTGCCCGTACGCCGTTGAGGCGCAGGACATCATCGGCTCCGGCCAACACGAACTTGAGCCGCGCACCCGCGTTGGCTGGCCGCTTCGTCAGAATGGCGCACCGTGAGACTGCGAGCGCTCCGAGGCGCAACCACAGTGGAGGAAAACGACGCCGGCGCCATCCTCGAGGCCACCGAGGAGCTGGTGAGCACCGTGCTCGAGCGCAACCGGCTCGCGCCCGAGGATCTCGTGAGCTGCATCTTCACCTGCACCGAGGACCTCGACGCCGAGTTTCCGGCGGTTGCCGCCCGGCGAATCGGGCTGAACCAGGTGCCGCTCCTCTGCGCCCGCGAGATTCCGGTGCCCGGCGCACTCCCGCGGGTGATCAGGCTGATGTTGCACTGCTACCCGGCCGAGGACGTGGAGCCCCAGCACGTCTACCTGCGCGAGGCGGTGGCCCTGCGCAAGGATCTGCAGGGAGCGCAATGAGCCTGGAATTCACGCGACGCGCGCTGTCGATCCCGTTCTACCCGGCGGCCGACACCTACAAGTTCGACGGCGAGCTTGTGAAGCTCGCCTCCAACGAGACGCCGTGGGCGCCGCACGCCGCCGTGCTCGAGGCGGTGGAGGCGGCACTGCACAACCTCAACCGCTATCCGGACCCGAGCGCGTCCCAGCTCCGGCACCGGATCGCGGACCGCTATGGCGTGGCGGTATCCGGCGTGGCCGTGGGAAACGGCTCGTGCGACATCCTGCTCGCCGCCGCGGAGGCGATGCTCGAGCCGGGCGCCGAGATCCTCTACGCGTGGCCGTCCTTCTCGATGTATCCGCACCTGGCGGCGATGACGGGGGCGAGGGCGGTCACGGTGCCGCTCGACTCAGACGGCAGGCACGACCTCGAGGCGATGGCGCGAGAGATCACGGCGGCCACGCGGATCGTGCTCGTGTGCAACCCGAACAACCCCACCGCCACCGCGCTGCCGGTCGAGAAGATCGACGAGTTCGTGGCGAGCGTGCCACGTCACGTGGCGGTGATCCTCGACGAGGCATACGTGGAGTTCTCGCTCATGCAGGACGCGGACGACTCGATTCCGCTGCTCAAGCGACACCCGAACCTGGTGGTGCTGCGGACGTTCTCGAAGGTCTACGGGCTGTGCGGGCTGCGCGTGGGCTACGCGCTCTGCTCCGAGGACTTCCGCATCGGCGTGGACCGGGTACGCCAGCCGTTCACCGTGAACATGCTCGCCCAGGCCGCGGCGGCGGAGGCGATCCTGCACCAGGACGAGGTCGCCCGGCGCGTGGAGCGCACGGCCATCGAGCGGCTGTTCGTGCAGGACGAGCTCGCAGAGCGCGGCCTCAAAGCCACGGAAAGCCATGCGAACTTCTCGTGGGTGTCAATCGGCGATCGCGACGAGGCCGCGGTGATGAGCGGCCTGTCAGAGCGCGGCGTGATCGTGCGCGCGGGCACGGCGCTCGGCGAAAAGGGCCGCCTGAGGGTGACCTACGGGACAAGGCATGAGAACGAGCGCTTCCTCGCCGCGCTCGACGAGGTGCTGGCGGGGCTCTGATGCTGCCGGACTCCTCGCACCTGGCCCTCTTCCTCAGTGCGACGATCGTGCTGCTGCTCATCCCCGGGCCGGCAG